>JAZRYJ010000069.1:0-31583 GCA_045600635.1 Candidatus Methanarcanum sp. | reverse complement strand
TGTACGATACCGATCTGTTCTCACAGCCGATCTCAGCGAAGAGATTGAAACTCTTGGAACTGTCCCTTACAGTATCGGAGGTACTGTTCTTCTGAGTGTCGCTCAGCAAGTGAGTGATCTCAATTTTAATGGTTCTTTGATTTTCAATACTATTCATCGAAATGGAGATATAACATTCATGTCACATTAATGTTATGAGCAAATTGGAAGAATGGCACTTGTACGTTCAGTGTACAGGGCGTTAATTGTCATAACACTGAACTAAGAACTAATCTCTGAAAGAGGTCATCCAAGCAATCAAAACCGACAATAGTTATATACCGTTTAATACTTGTTAATCTCATGGGAGCAAAGAAAGCAATCACGGTTCTAATTGTTGCAATGCTCACTTTCTGTTCGTTAATCGTAATTGCGGCGGACGATAAAGCGGTTGCCGATGATGAAAATGAAAAATCGATCCTTCTCGATTACAGAGGTGTCGATTATGCGAATATTTCAAAGGTCACGACATATCCAGTTGATGAAATATTGGAGTGTTTCGTTGTCAATCCGTTCAATAACGAAGATAACTTTGACATAGATGCCAAAATGGACGATGTATCCCACTCGTACGGGTACAAGAAGGTTGCAGATGGAGATTCAGTGTCGGCTGAAACGTTCTATGTCAGTGCGACGGATTTCACGGTGAAATTAACCGCCAAAAACGATGGTGTGAAACTGAAAATCAACGGCGGACCGTATGAAAAGTATGTGAAAGAAAACCATATGTTTGCCGATTATGAAAACGAGATGTCGAATTTTGCGAAAGGGGACATCATCGAATTCAGCGGAACAATGAAGAAAGATCATTACGAACTCATGAAATACGATTTGTACAAGAACAGTTCGCAAGAGTACCTGGTAATCGGTTCCCACAATATTATGAAAGATTACCTCATTCTGGACGGAGAGGTGAGGTGCAAAGGCGACGTATTTGATTTCAATGTCGAAATGAAGCAGGATATTTCCAACACCAATGAGATGTCCTTCTCTAAGGAACTCGATGATGTGGTGCGGGGCGATCCTTGCACAGCCTATGCAAATGACACCAACCGCGTTAATCTGAATGTTTCAATCGGAAAGAACATCGATTCCAAAAAAGGCATCGTTAGCGATGTCATCAAGGTCGATCGCGATAACAACGAATCCGATACCGAAAGAGACAGTGAGGCCTCAACCATGACTGAAGGTTTATTGGAGATGCTCTTTCCAGAGGTAACGGTCTACGAATTACCGCTGACAAGGGAACTTAAAGACAAGACCGAAAAGGAGATCGAGAAGACCATCGCCGACAGCGAAGGGAGACTCTCTCATAACGTGAACGACTTCGACGGGATGGCAGATCGCATCGATAACGATGTCAACGGTAAATCGTCAAATACCGATTACACCATGTTGTTCGCCATAATAGGTGTCGTAATAGCATTGATTCTTGTCTTTGCCTTCTTGGTCTGGCGTTACAGACATTATTAATCAGAGGGGTCACCCCTCTTTTGATTCTTTATGCACCAAAATACCTGCGGCATTGTTCTCATTCACGTTCGTACAGATATAGATTCTCAAGTTACTCAAAGACATTGATGAATAGAGTCGTCATCAACAAAATGCTGAATGAGGCAGACAATCGACTATATCATAGACTACGCCGTGTTGGACCAATTGACGAAGATCCGCGAGGGGGTCAACAGATTCTGCTGCAGGAACGGATTTTGCTCTCACAGACCTTCCGACCCTGACTCAATCGCTAATGTGTTCGTTGGGAAAGGACGGGATTGTACGTGTGGATCCGCCCAACAAAAAGGTCAAAGAGACGTACCGTATCTTCAAAATAAACTTGCCGAATCAGTTCAAACTGGAGGATTTCATCACTAATACACTGTCATGATGTAGTGCTATTTCGTTGTTCATTGTAGGATCATTCTTCACAACACCTGAACATACAATATACCGCCCCATAAAAACTAACAGCGCCTGTTGAAAGGATGGTTTATATAACCGCACTTTGTTCCGAAATTGGAGGCACAATAATGGGAAATGTCACAGACATGGCAGTAGGCGTGTTGATTGGCTGTGCTTTCGGCTGCATCCGCTGACCCCCACAACTCCCCTTCGGGGGAGGAAACCTCTTTCATGAATATTGATCCGAACAATCATTCAATGATCATTGACTCAAATAAAGAAATGCACAAATCCGTTATCATTGATTGCCGAACACAGTTATGTCGAAAGGATGATTTATATAACCACACCGTGTCTTGAAATTCGGATCAATTGTCGCTTTATCAAACGATTCACAATTTCATTCAGAATGTAACTGCATATCCGCATATTTTGCATCGTCATATGCCGTAATTGACTGAAAAATCATTTCATCGATGCAATCTTCATTATGACAGACATCCTTATATGCTACTAGGCATTAAATTGCGACATATGGATAAGAATGCGAAAATAATCGTTTCTGTGATTGTTATCGCGTTGATCATCGTAGCATCCGTAGCTGTTGTTGTATCAATGAATAACAATCAGAGTGAGAAAACACCTGAACAGCAATACATGGAAGACCTCCGCTTCCAGAAATTCGAGAAATACTTCTACGGAGTGGACTATTCCAAAGTTGACTACAGTTACGAATACGGTTTCGAATTCTGCAGGGAATATTACGGATATGATGCAGAAATAGAGGTTCCCGGATGTTCCGCATGTACTGCCGGCGATATGTTCGGCAGATGTTTCGATTGGTTCATAAACGAGAGCCCTACATTCTTTGTCAGGACTGCAGCTAACGCTGAACACAAATATTCTACAATAGGGATATGCACTTTCATCAAAGGCGTCACCGATGATGAAGTGAAAGACGGACAATATTCAGAACGCTACTGGGATCTTCCTTTCTTCACTACCGACGGAATGAATGAAAAAGGGTTGATAATGTGCCTCAATGTCAGTAACGTCTATGATTTCGCACGTACCACAGGAACGAATCCGGGAGCACCCGATATGTCGGTATTCATGTGTGTAAGATACATACTGGATAATGCCGCTACAGTCAGCGAAGCAGTGGAAATAATCAATTCGTATGATATCTACTGTCCCAATTCTGAAATGATCAATGAGGAATTCCACTATCTGATCAGCGATGCCAACGGCGACACCGTTCTTGTGGAATTCAAGGACAACAAACCTCATTTCCTCTACGAAGAGAACATCATGACGAATTTCGACATGACCTGTTTCTATGATGAGAATGACATCTGTCTCATGGATTATAAAGAAAGGATCGATTATGAAAGAAAAGAGGGCAACCCTGTTTTTGAAAGAATACCTGATCACCCGATGGGCATAGAGAGATACATCACACTCCTGAAGAACTTCAACGATGATTGTGCGACAGACTACAATGCCATGTTCGAGCTGATGAAGAAAGTGTACTATACGCAGACGTACACCAAGTCCCCGGAAGAAGGCCGTTGGTACTCTGAGATATACAAAGATGAATTGGACAAACATGCGTCACAGGATGTCCTGGATTGGATCCTGGATCTGTGCAGAGATCTGATGAAGGATCCGCCGAGAGATGACACATTGTGGCAGACTGTTCATTGTTCGATATATGACAGAACAGCTATGACCATGCACGTCACGGTACAGGAAAATCCTGAACTGAAATATCAGTTCACATTATGAAACGTACGGCCCCCCAGTGGGCCGTATTCCATTTTTTTCTTACAGAAGTCACATCAAAAATGTGACAGATATCATTCAAAATGTACGCACTATTTGGGTCATTTATAAATAAAAAAAGTACACATCAGTTATTGGAGGATGCACATGAAATCCAAGGGAATAATAGCCATCATTGTTGTCTTAATCCTTGTTGCAGCAGGAGTTGGTGCAGGAGTCTATCTTGCCAATAATGGTAACAACGGAACACATGTTGATGGTGTAAAAGAAAATGTAAATGTAGGTGACACCCTCAAAATGAGAGGCATCTACGCTGGTTCTATGGACATTGAAATGAGTCGCGGAGAATTTATTAATGAGGCATATTGGACTGAAGGAGTCGGGCCTGAAGAAGGAACATATCCGTGTGATTATGATGGAAAAACGTATCAATGCGAAAAATACATAAGTTTTGATGAAAAAACCACTACTTATGTCATGCCACATGACGAAGAAGGCACAATAGGCGGATTCATATTGAAAATCGAAGTAAAAGATTCTGACAATATCATAACAACAAATCTGATAAAAACGAATCTAGACATAACATTGGGATACACCGAACAGTCTGAAAAACTTACTAAAAGTTCGATGTACAGATATGAAACCAGCTATAGTTCGTCAACTGATAAAGATCACAAAGATTATACAGTGAAAGAAGTAAATGCTGAAACAAATATGTTAACGGTCAATGTCGATCAAAAGACAAGTGCTGTAGAAGAATACAAAGTCAAATCAATATCTGAAGACGGCACAATCGCCTTTGAAAACGGTTATATTATGTCTAAAATTCAATTCTTCAGCTATATTTCCATGGACGATTGGCTCAAGTACGTAAAAGACTCTGGATATAATATTGTAAAGGTTGGTGAAACAACCAAAGAAAAGAAAACCACTGCTTTCGGAGAACGCGAAGTACTTACAGACGTCTATAAGACCGAAGGCTTGGTGCAGATGACATTCACAATCTCACACAGTGAAAAAGGATTCATCTACAACAGCACTACTACCTCATCTGTATTATACAATATCTCTGAGGCATATATTGTTGAAGATACATCAATGAGAACGTAAACGTTTTATCGCAGGCCTTTTTGGCCTGCATTTTTTTCATTTACTGAAACACATATAATATTCAAAGAACAGGTTTTTCCGTTTTTCCAATCAATACATCAGTGTTAACCAACAATATACCGTTTTCATTGCAGTAATCTATGAAATCCTCTCCGAATTCTCTTGAGAATATCATCAATCTGAAATTAGTGCCATGTTTCGTATAGCCAATTCTTTCTTTCAGATCATCCAATGCTGAATAACCTACTTTCGAATTCCTGAATTTACATTCGGCAAACAATTCTATTTTGTTCTTTCCGCTTATCACATCAGCAACAATATCGATGTCTGAGTTTTCCCTCAAACCTTCTTTATTAACGACACCCCACCATTTTCCGATACGTTCTACCGCATAATTCCTTACAATGAAATCAGCACAGAATCTTTCGAACATCCTTCCGTGAAATGTCGATATTATCTGCTTCATAGATTCGAATCTTTCATTTTCATCAAGTATGCTGCATTTACCGTTGCGGAGCACATAGAAATAAAATGCCAGCATATTATCGGATATCTCAAATCTGGATGGTTTAATCGGTGCACCTGCCATCGGCATTGTTTTACACACAAAACCTATATTCTCCATCACTTTGATGTAACGTTCGCAGAGCTTTCTGTCCAATCTGGTTGATGTTGAAATCTGATTGACTGTATAATTTCCTGATGCGATAGAATCCAATATCGAATAATAATCAGAATTGGGAGACAATTCGCGATTTATCATATTCTCCCCCTCATTGGAGAATATGGCATTATTGCTCAGAAAATATCTTTTGATGTAGTCATCGAATGATTCCGACGGAGTCTCATCATAGTAGAATGGAACACCTCCGACAGTGAGATACAATTTGATCTGGTCTGCATCACTAAAATTGTCATGGAATTCCACACAATCCCTGAATTCCATTGGGCCGATCTCTATCTTACGCACACGCCCGTAGAGTGGACGGTTGTATTCCAGCTCTGACATCATCATCCCGATTGATGATCCGCTGATCATAAGGAACGATTCTCCTATCATACTGTCTATGAACATCTGGACCATACCGGAAAAATCAGGACATCTTGATGATATGAATTGGAATTCATCAAAAACAATAATCGTCTTTCTCTTTCTGACTGTCTCCCCCAATGCCAAGAAGAACTCCGCCATATCATCATAATGAACATTCTTTTTGAGATACAAACCCATGATATCACTGATGATGCGCAGATTCGAGGTCTCATCGGAATTCATGAACTGAATGTATATCGAATCCTTATCCTTGATGAATTCCTTTATCAAGGCTGTTTTTCCGATACGTCTTCTGCCTATTATCGCACAGCATCTGAATTTGGAAGATTCGTATGTCTCCTGAATCAATTTTAATTCGTTCTTTCTTCCGATGAATTTGTCCATTGCCGATTGATTGCTTGTTTAATATATAAATTAATTGTATTTGGACATTTTTTGTCCAAACTTTTTCTTTGGACATTTTTTGTCCAAACATCAAAAACAACAGTTCTTTTATCTGTGCAGGATGATACACAAACACTGTTCTGGATGATTGATATGAGATACTCTGATGTAATGACGGGCATCTTCATCGAAAGACCCAATAGATTCATTGCTATCGTTTCTGTAAATGGTAAAAATGAAGTGTGTCACGTCAAAAACACCGGCCGCTGTAAAGAAATCCTCATCAAAGGCGTAACGGTTGTCCTTCAGAGATCTGACAACCCTGATAGGAAAACGAAATACGATGTTATCGCAGTATACAAAGGAAAAAGATTGATCAATATCGACAGTCAGGTACCGAATGCTGTTGTCGAGGAATGTCTTCCGAAATTGAACATCGTAAAGAATCTGAAGACTGTTGTCAGAGAAGTGAAATACGGTAATTCACGCTTCGACATCTATGCCGAAGGTAACAGAAAATGCTTCATCGAAGTGAAAGGTGTGACTCTAGAGGATGACGGTGTTGTTCTGTTCCCGGATGCACCGACGGAAAGAGGTGTGAAGCATGTCAACGAACTGATGAAAGCAATGGACGAGGGATACGATGCTTGCATCTTTCTTGTCATCCAGATGTCGGGTGTAAAATATTTCACACCCAATTATGAAACACACAGGGAATTCGGTGAAATATTGAAGAAAGCCTGGGATCACGGTGTGAAGATAATCGCATATGATTGCATCGTGACTGAAAATTCGATAGATATCAACAAAGAAGTAGAAGTCAGATTATGATCCTAATGCGAACGATGCTGCCTTTCTCACATATTCAGAATCATCATTCTTCAATGATTCCAGTGTATCAGTCATCCTTTCATCATTGACACCGAGCTTGTGGATCATCCTTCCGGATGCCCATGCCGCCATCCCTCTGACATTAGATTCCGCATCGGTCATCAATTCCACCAGAATGTTGATGCACCTGTCGTCCCCTAATCCTGCGCCTGCGACTTCACCGATGCCCCAGGCGACATTCTCTCTGATCTGCGGATTGATGTTGGCGGTCAACGGGATGAGGATGTCTATTATCCTCATGTCCTGACATTTGTTCTGTCCCATCTTAGCGACACACCATGATGCTCTCTCTTTGGTCTCGTCATCACCCAAGAACGACAATTGGAACAATTCATCCAATTCCTCGGTGCGATCCCTGTTCTCTCTCAGATCCTTCTCCAATGAATCGAAATAATCCTTCAATTCGGATTCCATCACTTCACCTTTGGCTTCTCTTTAAAAAAATTCGCATGTATCATAATCCCTTTCTTTAACGCACATCTCATAATCGGGAATCTTAAGAACATCCAAGCGTATGCGCTTCGCTTTACAGCATGCACATCTGCCATCAGCCGCATGCCAAAGACATACATCACGCGTCATAACTGGAATTCCACCACGTTCTCTTTCACTTCTTTCGCACGCGATGCTGAGAGCATCCCCAATTCCAACCAACCTGCATTGATTATGCCGTTCGGTGCAAGACATGTCATCGTGACCTTCTGAAGATTCTTCGGATCCAGAACCCTTGATTTCTGGATGTCTGTTATGTCATCCATCGTAAGTGTATCACCTAAACATGATTCCACATAATGTTTGACCTCTGGACAATCCGTCGCTACATGCAATGACAGATCACCGTCATCTTTCATCTTCACAGTTATCTTGTGAGTTTTGTTGCAGAATTTCATCCTTACAACCACTGTCGCCATAATCATTCATCATCGTGTATGTAGATAAAACTTGCAAAGTGGTTTATCCTAATTCGATGATATTCTGAACATGACAATAAACTTCGAGGAATACCCATGTGAATTCTGTGGAAAACCATCTACAACAGTACTGTTCGCTGCATTCGTATGCGGAGACCCTGAGTGCGTCGAAAAAGCAAGGATTGCAAGAGGGGGTCCGGGCGGACATATGAAAGCAAAGGCCGAGGGCAGACCCATCATTCCTGAAGAACTGATGGAATACACCGAGAAGAAATGATAATATCAGAAATATAATCGGATACAGTGAATGACCGGCCCTTTCGGGCCAATATGTTTCATCCGTGTCTGAACACCCTGCAGCCTGTGAAGACCATGGCCATATTGTGCTCGTTTGCAGCATCGATGACCTCCTGATCTCTGATGGATCCTCCAGGCTGGATGATCGCTGTGACGCCTGCTTTGGCCGCTTCGTCGACACCGTCCCTGAACGGGAAGAATGCATCGGATGCCATCACGCAGCCTTTTGTAGGTTCATTAGCTTTGAATGATGCGATCTTCGCAGAATCGACACGACTCATCTGCCCTGCACCGATTCCGACCGCACGCTCTCCTTTGACGTAGACGACACAGTTGGATGTAACATGTTTCGCCAGCTTCCAGGCGAACAGCATCGCACTGACCTCTTCATCAGTCGGTGCACGTTTGGTGATGACTTTCAGATTCTTCGGGTCGATCGGTACATCCTCATCGGTCTGTGCAAGGTATCCTCCCTGCACCTTCTTCAATTTCATCTCTCTGACCCTGTATTTCGGTCCGATCGGTGAATTCGTCTTCATCAGACGGATGTTCTTCTTCTCTTTGAGAAGGTCGAGGACTCCGTCCTCATAATCAGGTGCTATGACGACCTCTACGAACTTCTGCGAGATGAATTCGGCTGTCTTCATGTCACAATTCCTGTTGAGACAGATGACACATCCGAATGCAGACAATGGGTCAACGGAGTATGCTGTGTCGAATGCTTCCCAGATGGTATCTGCGGAAGCCAATCCGCATGGGTTCGTGTGTTTCATGACGACGGCCGTCGGTCTTTCGAAGTCCATACAGATGTCCAACGCTTTGTCCATATCGAGAATGTTGTTGTATGAAAGTTCCTTTCCGTGCACCTGTATCATCTTGGCGACTGTGTTGCCCGGTGTGAACGGATCCCTGTAGAATGCTGCCTTCTGGTTCGGGTTCTCTCCGTATCTGAGTTCCTGTACCTTCTCCATGGGTGCAGGGTATGATGCGGGGAACAGAGTTCCGAATCTGGCGTTCATCTGAGAAGCTATCATCGCATCATAATTCGCTGTTGTGATGAATGCCTCTGCCATAAGTTTCGATAACAACTGGTCATCCAACTTCCCATTGGATTTGAGCTGTGAAAGGATCGGCTTATACTGATCCGGAGATGTGACGACTGCGACAGAAAGATAGTTCTTGGCAGCTGCACGTATCATGCTCGGTCCGCCGATATCTATGTTCTCAACGATATCCTCCAGTTTAGAACCTTCCTTAAGGACCGTCTGTTTGAATGGATAAAGATTGATGACGACCATATCAATAGTGTCTATGCCTTTCTCCTTGATCGCATCCATATGTGAAGGAACGTCTCTTCTTGCAAGGATCCCTGCATGTACCTTCGGATGCAATGTCTTGACACGCCCGTCAAGCATCTCGGGGAATCCCGTGACCTCGGAGACCTCTTTCACTTTCAATCCGTTCTCTTTCAGAAGCCTGTAAGTACCGCCGGTCGAGATCAACTCGATGTTCAGTGCGGCGAGCTCCTTTGCGAAATCAACGATTCCGTTCTTATCAGAAACGCTGATCAATGCTCTTTTGACCGTTGCCGTCATTCAATTATCCTGCAACATTCTCTATTGCATATCATGAATAACTGGTACATTCTTAAATGTACCCGTCATTGTGTAGTTTTCGGCATAGAATATTTTGCAATGATTTTCGCTTTCAGATACACATACACCTTGGTGGAAATGACTACGGTTATCAGCGACAGCAATATGGATGCTACAGCAATGATAATCTTGAACTGCACGTCCATATATGGATAGTAATAGCTGTACGACATTCCGAAGAACGGCGTTGAAAGCAATTTCAGGAAGAACACGTGCAGAAGAAGAACATACGGCACTCTCGCACTGACGAACGACAATGCTTTTGTTAAATGCGGAAGTTTACATGCGAATCCGCACAATGCCATGAGGAAGTAACCGCAACACAGATTCAACACAAAGAAAGTAAATGCGGACCATGCACCGTGTTCACCATAACACAGGTTTGCGTAACCGAGTGTGGTCGGAAAGAAAATCGAGAATACCACGCCGATGGCTGTAACCGGAATCAGAATCAGCCAATATTTTTTCGTCTTCCATTGAGTCTCAAGGAAACGCACGACCTCATATTTTTTCATATATGCGCCGATGTACATGAAGGACAATGCCATAGGTACCAAGTCATAATTGAATGGCAAATGGAACGGCAGATATGTTGCAAGCGCTGCAAGCACCAACAATACAGCAACAGTAGGGATCAGATACTTCAGACTCTTGGCAATCTTATCTGCCGTCGCATAGAACACTATCATCGCACCTAACGATGTCACCAGAAAATACCAGCCTGGATTACCAACGGATAGAATGTTGAAGGTATTTCTATCGGCTCCAAAGCATTATTGGTAAGTGCCAGGGCCAATGCGTGAATGAGCTCGTCCGTACTGGTATAGTATCCGTATATGTTTCCCCATCCTGCCATAATCAACGTCAGTACGATGCTGCATACGATGAATGGGGGCACGAGCTGTATTATGCGCTTTTTTAAGTTATTCCAATAACCGCTGTGCGGTTTGTAAAAATAACCCTGAAACAAAAAGAACATCATCAAACCGGCATATGTCACATCAAAAATGAACGGGTAACCGGTCATACCGTTGGCCACATTCCTAGGTTCGGCCTGTGTCATGATGTGTATGAACACAATGGCGATTATTCCAGCTCCCTTCAGAACATCTGCTGATCTTGAACGATATTTTACTTCTGTTTCCGGCATTCAAATCAAACATTGCTTTCATTTTATTTTAGGGTGATTGCCGGATATCATGGGCACATTACTGATGATTTAACCGCCCGCGACACTGTACTGTAAACTTCA
This sequence comes from Candidatus Methanarcanum sp., assembly GCA_045600635.1. GTDB lineage: Archaea > Thermoplasmatota > Thermoplasmata > Methanomassiliicoccales > Methanomethylophilaceae > Methanarcanum. Next base: position 20,303 of record JAZRYJ010000069.1, on the reverse strand, counting down.
CAGAATGAATTATGGGATGTGTGCAGGTAATCAATTTGGATGGATCTTGAATCATTTGACTGCTTTTATTCCTATGTCGGAACAGGTCTTCCAGAACACTTCCACCTGGGAGAATCCGACATCCTTCAGCATACTGATGAATTCCTCTTCAGTGAGAGGATAGAATTCATGATATCTGCGTGAGAGCATCTCATCCGCGAATTCCTCAGGAAGGCCCTGCTTCAGCATATTGCTCTTCCATAGGGAATCCATCTTTTCCTGATCTTCATCATAACGCACATGCTCCACTGTGACATAGATCGCATGTTTCTTCAGCATCCTGAAGCAATTCTCCGTTGCGATCCTTCTTCCGTCACCTTGATAATAATGGTGGCAGAGTATCGCAGTTATGACATCCAGCGTCTCATCTCCGAAATTCAGTTTATCCGTAGGGTTGTTGACATACAGACATCTCTGCTCTCCATTCATCACTTTCTTACATTCTTCGATATTCTCAGATGAAGGATCAGCAAGAACGAACTGTGTTTTTGAAAAATCCTTGATACTGTCGCGGATCACAGCGCCAGTTCCGCAGCCTGTGTCCAACCAGATCTTCGGATCGCTGTCATGTTCTCTGATAATTTCAGGAACTTTGGATCTCAATTCATTGTATCCTGTGACCCTCATCGACATCCTTCTCTCAAGTTCTGTCACTATCATCCGCTTACCTCATACGATTCGGAAACAGTCTCGATATGGACGTTTCCATTTGTTATATCTGTTACAGTTTCAATGAATTTATCATTATTCGCATCAGGTACCGAACATTTGATCCTTACAACATCGCTGAAATCCTGTTCAGGCCTTCCGAGATACAGGTTCCTGCATTCTTTCTCGAATCTGCTGAATTCGTTATAGGACAGCGTCATCCGATGACATGAACAATGCACCATCCTCACCTTCGATACCGATCTGATGACATCCGATGCCCCGTTGGAATAAGCTTGAACAAGTCCTCCCGTTCCCAGCAGTGTTCCCCCGAAATATCTGACGATCACAACGGCCACATCATCTATCCCTGAACCTTTCAATACCTGCAATATCGGTCTTCCCGCTGTACCTGAAGGTTCACCGTTATCACTGAACCTGTCATTCTTGGAGAAGATCGCGGCATAGCAATAGTGTGTAGCATCCGGATGTCTGATTCTGACATCATTCAATATCTTATTCAGATCATCATCGGAACCGCATGGATATGCGCATGAGATGAATCTCGAACCTCTGATGATGTCCTCGGATTCGATAAATTCCTTAATGGTGATGTATTCAGAACGCATGATATCAGAACAATGTCGGAATGAATAGTGCCAGGACACCTGCGAAATATCCGATCAGCAATCCTACCATCACACCGATTATGATGTAATCCGCGGTCGTCTTTCCGCCTCTTCCGAAGAATATGAAGGGGATGAATACGATTGCCAGATAGAATCTGAGGAAATATGTCAGACAGAAGAACAGTGCTGCTGATAATATCGCTGAGATCAGCATTATCCATCTGCCGTTCCCTTTTCTCTTGTCGATGTTGAGTGACGGCCTGGATGTCTGCGACATGCCACATTCCGGACAATACTCTGCATCGTCCTCAAGGTTGCAACCGCAACGTGAGCAGAATTTCATACTGAGTGAAAATCATTTTTAATATAAGGAATGATTGAGAGGTATCAAGCCGAGATAGCCAAGCCCGGTATGGCGGTGGTCTCGAAAACCACTGGTGCAAACCTCGGGAGTTCGAATCTCTCTCTCGGCGCCATCCCATCATCATGTCTTAAATTTCACCACACGTTGTTTTCTGAAAAATTATCATAGATTGTCGGCATTTACAGCAAAGAAGCCTTCAGATGTATCATGTTTAAATACACACCATAAAATTTTCATAAGGTTGTCTGAATACGAAGAAAAGATGATCAGAGAATATACGCTGCTCAACAATGAAACGATATCCGTGATAAAAAAGACTGATAAGGAAAAAATAGAAGATGAGACGGATATCGCTATTTTGGAGAAAGCGATTGAAAACTCCATAGGCAAAACATATACAGCTGAGGAAGTCGGAAAAGAATTGGACTTTTTATGAGCTGTGTAGTTGTCTTCAATGAAAGTGTTGTCAAAACACTGAAAAATGAACAGAGGTGAAGCATTGCGCACCTATTCATGGATAATGAAAGATTCTGAGGGATGTATCGTGTTTACGGCATCAAAATTGGAAATATACTAATGCTATTCATCAGAACGATGATCCTGTTCCAGCGGTTTATCATATTCCTGTTTTTTACCATTGATAAGGAGCATCGATATCAGCAGAAGACACGTGCCCGATACTATCCATATATTCATGTCCTCGTTGTAGAACATTGTTCCGAGAATTGCCAAATAAGCAATTATATAGAGTTGCAAAAATGGCAAATAAGCAATTATATAGAGTTGCAAAAATGGCATATTTATATACTGCAAATCTGTTGATCACATGAAAACATGGAATTCAATAGAAAAATCTACAATGAACTGCTGGATTGGAAAAATAATTCGAACGGACAATCCGCAGTAATGATACAAGGCGCCAGAAGAGTAGGTAAAAGTACCATTGTAGAAAGATTTGCCAGAGATCAATACAAAAGCTACATTTTGATAGATTTTGTAGAAACGGACGATGAGATGCGCAACATATTCATCGAATACAAAACAAATCTGAATATGCTTTTCAATCGCCTTCAATTGAAAACAGGAATAAAACTCTATGACAGAGAGAGTGCCATCATATTCGATGAAGTCCAAGCATTCCCTTTGGCTAGAGAGATGATCAAAATATTAGTCAAAGACGGCAGATATGATTACATTGAAACAGGTTCACTCATCACAGTAAAATCCAAAATTGCAGAGATAAGAATTCCATCAGAGGAACATAAGATCAACATGTATCCCATGGATTTTGAAGAATGGCTTTGGGCAAACAATGATACGGTGTCCGCTGACATACTGAGATCATTTGCAGAAAAAATGGAACCTCTGGGCGAAGACAATCACAGATCTATGCTGAAAAGATATACTGAATACATGATAGTCGGAGGGATGCCACAAGTAATTTCAGCATATCTGGAGCATCATGACCTCATGAAAGCAGAATATGTTAAAAGAGATATCATCGACCTCTACCGTGACGATATACACAAGATACCGGGAGTTGCTATGGAGAGGGCTTTGAACCTTTTCAATTATGTTCCGGCCATGCTGTCATCGCCACATAAAGTCCTGTCCCCGACGAAAATCGAAAAAGGATCCAGAAAAAGAGAATATGACAGCGGAATAAGATGGCTTTGCGATGCGATGATATTCAATAAATGCCGGTGCAGTTCCGATCCGTGCACAGCCATAGGTCTGAACGAAAATATTGACAGGATCAAATGCTACTTAATGGACACAGGATTGCTGATAAGCCTTGCATTCCAGAACGACAAAGAGGGACTCAGGGAAACGTACGGACTTCTGATGGACGGAAAACTGTCGATTAACAAAGGGATGATATTTGAGAATGCAGTGGCACAAGAGTTCGCCTGCAAAGGATATGAATTATGGTTCACTGAATTCGAAAAAAGGGGCAGCAAAAGAAAATATGAAGTGGATTTCATACTCCCAGGAAGAACTGGTATCATCCCTGTTGAGGTGAAATCCGGAAAATCATCATTGCATGCTTCATTAGACAAACTGATGGAGAAATACAGTGAACGCGTAGAGAAGGCATACGTGATACATTCAAAGGATCTCAGAAAAGACGGTGATGTGACCTATGTGCCGATCTATATGCTGCCGTTCATATCATTGAGATGAGAAAATCAGGAATGTAAAACAGCCTGAGCCGATTGATGCGGACTGCGGTCCGTCCTCGTCTATGATCTTGCGAATGCCTCCACCCATTCTTCTGAATCACTGGAGGCTTCCTGTATCTTCGTGAAAATATTCATTACGTTAGATTTTATTTCAATATTTGTGAAAATCTCTATCGTAATAGATTAATATTCAGGTGTCATGTACTTACTCATGGAAAGGATCGTCAGGAGATTGGGTTATCTGAAACAGCTGCACGGATCGAAAGGTGCCACTGGGGTAGTGAAGGTGATCACTGGAATGAGAAGATGCGGGAAATCCACACTCATGGAGCAATTCGCGAATGATCTGAGATCCGAAGGAGCGGATGATAAACACATCTTCCATGTGAATTTCGAGACCTTCGAGGGGCACGACATCATATCGCCTGATGTGCTGCGTTCGCATCTCAGAGAGCTTCCCAAAGACGACATCGTGTACATTCTCCTGGATGAGATACAGGAAGTAGATGGTTGGGAGATAATCGTGGCCGCCCTGGAGACAGTGAAGAACTACGATGTCTATATCACAGGTTCTAATTCGGACATGCTGTCCACGGATCTTGCGACCCATCTTTCGGGAAGATACATCGAGATAAAGATGCTCCCGCTGTCGTTCGCTGAATATCTGGAACTCCATCCCGGCGACAAGGAGGAAAGGTTCGTCCAATACTTGAGATACGGTGGCCTCCCCGATGCCGACCCCGACAGGGGCGTGAAACACAGCACTGGCTATCTGGAGGGCGTGTTCAACACAGTCCTGATAAAGGACGTCCTCTCGAGACTGAAGACTGATGATGTGAACAGAATCACAGTGATAGCCAGGTTTCTTTACTCCAATATCGGGAACGTGACGAACACCGCCAACATCGCCAAGAGAACGGGGCTGAATCCCGGTACAGTCAACAGATATGTCCATGAGATGGAGGCCGCATTGCTCTTCTACCACGCAGAGAAATACGACATCGTCGGGAAGAAACTCCTGACAACGAATGGAAAGTACTATGCCTCAGACCTCGGGATGAGACTGATGGCACTGAAGGGATCCGGAACGGACGACGTGAGCAGACCGCTGGAGAATGTGGTATATTTGGAGCTGATGCGCAGGGGATACACCGTAAGAACGGGTTCGTACCGCGACAAAGAAGTAGATTTCACTGCGATAACAGGGAACAATGTGGAATACTACCAGGTAGCAATGACCGTACTGGCGGATGATACGAGAAATAGGGAGTTCGGCTCGCTCGAATCGATAAAGGACAATTTCCCGAAGACCATCCTGACCATGGACAAGTTCAATCTGGGCACGTTCAACGGCATCAACGTCGTGAACGTCATCGATTGGATGCTTGATTCGGAATTGTGAATTGTTTTAGAAAGCAGCTATCTTTGCAATTGAAAAAGAAAGAAATGCGGCGGATGGAAAGACCCGCCCATCATGAAACCGTTTATCTCTTCTTCACGAAGTATACCACGCCACCGATCAGAGCGATGACAGCGACAGCACCGACAACAATGCCGATTATCAATCCGGTGTTGTTATCGGATGGTGCAGGATCTGCGATCCACACTGCGGTCATCACGAGATCCTTATCCCCCATGGTATCGACGTCGCCTGCGACGTACATCTTTCCGTTGCTGCATGACCATTCCTTGAATGTGAATCCTGCTTTGACGCCCTTGTATTCAGGGATGGTGAATGTAGATCCCTCTTCCACTGCGATAGTCTTGGGTGCATCGGATCCCCCGTCTGTATTGAATGCCACCGTATGCTTTCCGGGTTCCGGGGCCCACAGCGCTTTCATGACCATGTCGCTGCTTCCCATGATAACAATGTCATCCGCATAGTATATCCTCCCATTGTATGACCAGCCGCCGAACGTGAATCCGTCCTTGATCCCTTTGTAATCAGGGATCCTGAATGACTGTCCTTCCTGTACGATCATTCTCTTGGGTGCATCCGATCCTCCATCGGTATCGAATGTCACGCTGTGGGTTTTCGGTGTTGGACTCGGAGGATCCGAACCTTTCACGGTGAATGTACGCTCATACGGATCGGATTCCTGCACGAAAATCCTGACGTAGTAGTTCCCTGTCGGAAGGGCATCGGTGTACGAGTTCATGACAGTGATCATGGTATGTCTGCCGTTTGCGGAAGATACACTGTATTGGTCCTTGGGTACGATGCCGTCGCCGATCATCACTGCTATGTTTTCCTTCACCGTTTCCGCGCCTATATCCATAACGAGGCTGTCACCTTTCTTCAGTGTCGGATTTTTTATTTCGATCTTGGGATACCATACAGCATAGAGATCCACTTCGCCTTCTGCAGATGCAAGGTTGATGACATTTTCGCCGTCTGTAAAATTGATCGATGTTCTTTCTTGGGTTTTGCACCAGCCTTTGAACGTGAATCCATCCTTTACGAACGGATTGATCATCAGATTCTGCGGTACATCATATACGAAATCCTGCTCCATAGTCTGGTCATCATTGTGGAACGCGACCGTGTATGATACGGGATTCCATTTCGCTGTGAATGCCATATCATTGCTGACGGTGACGGTCTGTCCCCGAATATACGGGGTACCGCCGCATTCCCATTCGGCGAATGTATATCCGGTCTTCGTCGGTACAGTCGTCGGAAGAGTGTACGTTCCGGCCTCCATTTTTACGGCAGAGAAGGTTCCTTTTCCTCCGTCAAGATCGAAGGACAGCACATACACTCCGCTGGGAATTGGTTCTCTCCATACGGCGTACAGCGTGACGTCCTTCACAAGATCGTATTTGCCATTGTAGATGGCATTTCCGTCGTACCACCCTTTGAACGTGAACGGGGATGAGGACTCAGGTGTCGGAAGATCTATCTCTCCCTTGCCTTCTTTCGGATTGAAGGGAGTACCTCCCATGGAATCGAATGTAGCCGTGCCTCCCCATATCGCATACAGTTTAACGGTATGGAGTTCATCATCGTTCGTGAATGTTTTACCCGGTTTATATTTGGGATTTGTGACGCTGCCGTCCTTGTCCCATCCGAGCAGGGTGTATCCCTCCTTTGTCACTTCGCTGGCAGAAGGCAGTATGAATTTTTCCTTCACCGAAACCGGAAGTTTTTCGCTGCCACCCTGGGTATCGAAATGCACCGCATATCTGTCTTCCACTTTGATCATCTTGGTACGGTCGCTGTTTATCTCGAAGTATTTGTTCTGTATGTTGCTTAATGGATCGGTGGCGCTTTCACTTTCATAGAATTTCCATGGAAACGTATCCTCTCCTACCAAGACACCGTCAGCAATGAAAATACTGCCGACAGTACATTTACCTTCATCAGTTATGAATATATCTATTCCAAATCCGTCGCTGCCGAATATGTTTACAGCTTTAAAATTCGTATCTTTAAAAGCACCTTCGCCGATATATGTGTGTCCGCATACGGTAAGGGTGCCATCGAAACTACAGTATCTGAATACATCAAGTCTAATCTCTGTAACGCTCGAAGGTATTACCAGATCGCCTGTGAAATTGTTCCTATAAAATGCACCATCTCCAATATTTGTAACGCTCGAAGGTATCGTCAGGGTGCCGGTAAGAAAGCAATGATTGAATGCATAAAAACCTATGGTGGCGATGTTCGAGGGATCCTCCGGACTACCGAATGTGAGTTTACCTCTGAATTCACGTCCGGTAGAAGTGCTGTCAAACGCACCATTGGCGACGGCCGTGACCCTGTATGTCTCGTCATCATACGTTATGGTGCCCGGTATAAATATCGATGAGTCTGTATAAGTCTCATCAAATCCTGTGACCGTCGCCGTGTGTTTTTTAACGTTCATATCGTACGTCAAGCCGTCCACCACAATCCCGCTGACTACAGATTCCCCGTCGGTGTCGTGGACCACGACTACAACCGTCGATGATATGATCAGTATCGCAACCGCGGCGAACGCGATGAACATCGGAATGCGTCCGTCCGCAGGTCTGTCTTTCTTGTACATAAATGCAAATCCTCTCATACATTAATAATTGTTAATATGTACAGACGGGACCGTGTTCCGATGATCCCTTTGATGTTCCGCAGATCATATCTGCATCATAACGATGATCGTCGATCCGATCCTGTGATAAGAATGGATCCGACCCATTCACAATGTAAGAAGAACGATGTCCATTGAACTTTTCATTCTGACCGCTAACCTATATGCAAAACAAATCCAGAGGGGCCCAAGTCTCCCGATTCATCTATCACAATCAACCCCATCAATACTAAACACCGAATTGTATTATTGACCGTCAGTTGCCGACTTTCTGTATGTCGCATGCAGCCCTATGATGCCGCCGATGATCATTATCAAAAATACTACTGACCATACGGACAGTTTCTCGTTCCCCAATATGACCGAAACGGCCATCGTACCCACGGCACCTATCCCTGTCCATACGGCATATGCGGTTCCCACGGGCAACCCCATCTTCAATGCCCTGGAAAGCAGTACCGTGCTTATCACAAGGAATACGATGACGATGATATCATAATACCAGATGGTGAAACCTTTGGAATATCCCATGAATGTCGCCCAGACGATCTCCATCAATCCTGCGATGATTATGATCGACCATGCTTTATCCGTTGATCACACCCCCCGACACGAGATTCAGTCCGACTATTCCTGCGATGATCAGGAAGATGAACAGTATTCTGAGGAATGAGGCCGATTCCTTATACACGATAACTCCGAGAATGAATGTCGACACCGCACCGATGCCTGTCCAGATTGCATATGATATTCCTGCACCTATAGATTGCATCGCAACAGCCAAGAGATAAAGATCCACGGCCATCACAATGATGCATACCGCTCCCCATCTGAGATCCTTGAAATCATCCGATCTCTTCATCGCATAGACCCAACAGGTCTCCATTATACCTGCGATGATCAGAAGCAGCCATGCTATGTCCATATTATCCCGGGAATCAAAGTGGGTCCTCTGGGATTCGAACCCAGGTCAATGGTTCCGAAGACCATCAGGATATCCTAGCTACCCTATGGACCCGTCCGTCTATCTGCGACACCCGATTTAAGACTTGGTAGCATAACTTTTATTCATATCCTAACGAATGAGGGACTCATGACAAAAGTCATCATGAATCACGGCTCTGGCGGAGAGATCATGCAGGAATTTCTTGCAAAGCATGTCACTGCACATTTCCCGAAGATGAAAGCAGAGGTACCTCTGGATTCTTTCGACGATTCAGCTGTGGTTGATGACGTCGTATTCACAACGGACGGCCATACCGTGAAACCGTTGTTCTTCCCCGGAGGGGATATCGGTTCGATATCCGTCGCCGGTACGGTGAACGACATATCGGTCATGGGTGCGACACCGTTGGCATTATCATGCTCCCTGTTCCTCGAAGCGGGACTCGATGTCGACATCGTCGACAGAGTACTGGAATCCATGGGAAAGACCGCAGCTGGATGCGGTGTTCCGATTGCCACAGGAGATACGAAGGTAGTGGAATCGGGTGCTGTCGATCAGATGATCATGTGCACATCAGCCATCGGAAAGAGATCCAAATACATGGATTCCAACCTTGCGAAGGCATCTGAATACAGAAAAGTGGATTCAAGATGGGCTACTGACAACAATGTAAGGCCCGGGGATGCGATAATCGTATCAGGATATGTGGGCGATCACGGCGTAGCATTGCTGTCATACCGTGAAGGATACGGGTTCGACAGTGAGATCAAGAGCGATGTCGCGCCTCTGAACAATCTCATCGAGACAGGATTGAAATCAGGCGGTATCGTTGCAATGAAGGATCCGACAAGAGGAGGCCTTGCCAATACATTGAATGAGTGGTGCTCTAAATCAAAGATAGGCATGGACATCGAATTCGCTGATATTCCTTTGAGAGAAGGAGTGATCAATGCATGTGATATGCTGGGTATCGATCCATTGAGCATAGGCAATGAGGGAAAAGTCGTCATCGGATGTGTTCCTGAGATGGCGGAGGATCTCGTGAAGGCACTGCACACACATCCGTTGGGTAAGAATGCCGCAATAATCGGATATGCCACTGAATCCGATGTCCCCAGAGTCATCCTGAGAACCGAGATCGGTGGGAAGAGGATACTGGAGCCTCCGGCAGGAGACCCTGTCCCCAGGATCTGCTGATTCATCAATTATTAATAGAAACTAGCAGTACGCATGGAACATGGTAACATTCCTTCCATTTCCAGGATTCAGACCGGCATTGAAGAACGGCGAAAAGATATATGAACGTGTCTCGCCACCGTATGATGTCATAAGTGATGATTATCTCAAACAGCTCCAAAGCATGAAGCACAATGTGACAAGGCTCACACTCATGCCTGATGCCAGCAAGAGATACACTGAATCAAGGAAAGAACTGGAATCATGGATTGCTGACGGATCCCTCCTTCAGGATGAGGATTCATTCTATCTTTACAAACAGACTTTCGATGACCACGGCGTCACGAAAGTAAGGACCGGATTCGTGGGAAGACTGAAGACAGAAAAATACGAGGAAGGGCACATCATACCGCATGAGGAGACGTTCTCCAAGGTCAAAGCGGACCGTCTCAATCTCCTTAGGGATATGGAGACCCACCTGGAATCCATATTCGGGATATTCGAAGGGTTCTCACCTTCTCTTAACGAGAAAATTGAAAAAAGTATCGAACTTCTTTACTCATTCACTGACAGTACGAATGTGAAACATGAATACTTCAGGATCTCTGACAGAGATGTCCTCGACGGAATAACATCCGAACTGAAGGGCCAGAAGATGCTGATAGCCGACGGACATCACAGATATGAGACAGCGTTGAACTATTCCCTTGAGAATCCCGATAATGAGAACAAATCGTTCGTTCTCGCAACATTGGTACCGTCAGATGATAAGGGATTGGTCATCTGGCCCACACACAGACTTGTGAAAAGCGATGAGATATCTGACAAGAATGTCATCGCCAAGATACAGAAGAGCATGAAAACGTTAGAAGTATCATCTCCTGAGGAGATGATGGCTGGACTCAAAGATTGGCAGATGGGTCTGATGTTCCGTTCGGGAAGATACTTCCTTGCGAGCTGTGAGGGCAAGGACGATCCGATGTGGAATCTCGACACCTATGTCCTTCAGGAACTCATTCTCAAAGGCATATACAAATCAGATGAGGACAAGGCAACGGTATCCTACGATGCTGAATACCCGTCCGTAAAAAAGAAGATGGACAACAAGGAGTACGATCTAGCTGTAGTTCTAAACGACCCTACATTGAAGAAGATATGGGATCTCTCGATGATAGGAAAGAGGATGCCTAAGAAAACAACATTCTTCTTCCCGAAGATCTGGTCAGGGTTCGTATTCTACAAAATGAGATGAGATGGAGCCGTTGGTGGAAATTGAATCCACGGCCTGCTCCTTACCAAGGAGCCGCTATACCCCTAAGCCACAACGGCACAGTCTCTCCAATAATGCTACTATTATTTAACCCTGACCTGGTGATTTAGTCTGCCCATAATTCACTCAGACGACTGGATGGCGTGATTTTTGATGTGATTCCTTGTGATCATCAATATTTTTCTACCGTTTGAATTTTATCCTGATCTCGCCAGCTACATAATCACAGACATATCAATACTTAGGGTTCTATGATGAATCGAATGGAAATCTTATGAATGTAATTTGGCGTGCGAAGCGATGTCAAATTACACGTCATGAAAAGCGCTCACTTTCGTTCACTTATTGTCCTCGACGGAACTGCGTTCCGTCTGCGGTATGCCGTCGTACACGACACAGATGTCCACTCGCGTTTATTTATCATTAACATTCACAGTACTTACACGCCGAGGCCCCTCAAGATACAGAAGTTTGATGAAAAATTTCCCTACGTCGCCCAACATCGAAGGATGATCATTGTTCAAAAATAACGATTTGCCCTCTGATTACATCGTTTCCATTCGATTCGTCGAAGAGGCAAAATAAATGAAAATGGAGAAAGGATTCCCCTTCTCCTGTTTAATTCAGACTTTTTTGTTGTCTTTGATAACTTCAGTTTCAAATTTGCTAATTTCTTTGGTCTGGGCAACAGTGACTATTTTGAACCTAATTGCAACGATTAATGCAATCAACAGCAATATCGCGCCTACCAGGAATGCAATAGAAATTGAACTTGTGAATATGCTTTTGATAGTACCATGATAATATACTAAATCGGGGAATATTGTATCAATAAGGAAATTTAAAATACCGATACCCGCGTCTGAAAACATTTCTGCAAGCTCATTAATAATTTCAGGTTTGCCACTCGGACCTATTGGCCAAAAACTTTCTTCGAAACTTTCAGTCTTAATGGCCGCATTAACAATTAAAGTGAATACCGACGTTCCGACAGTTGCACCAATATTTCTCATCAGGTTGACGGCTGACGTTGTCATACCGACCTCTTCATGCGAACAACTGTTTTGTACACAAGCCATCAATGTTGCCAATATGCAACCTCCTCCCAAACCGTATATGAATTCCGATATAGAGAATAATACGATATTAAATTCAGGTTCTATCAAACTAAACAACACGAATCCGGCCATCATTAATAGTGTACCGCCGATTAACCATGGTTTAGCACCGGTTTTATTCATTAATGAGCCACCTACAACAGAAGTGATCATCATGCCGCCTACCATGAATAAAAGAAATAATCCGGCAGTTATGGCATCATGACCTGTAACGGTTTGAAGATAAAGACTCATAAACAATTCATCGCCGACGAGTGTGAAGCCCAATAGGAATAAAATGATCGCCGCACCTCTAACAGTTGGGTTAGCGAATACATGTGGTGCCATAATAGGTTCTTTTGCTCTTTTTTCATGCCAAACGAATATCGACAACACTCCCACTATTATCACTGCAAATATCAGTGTTTGCCAACTGATGACAGGGAATCCAGTTTCTTTTTTACCAAGGAATTGGAATAATAATACCACAGCTACTAACGCTGCACTGATTAATGCAATACCTTTGTAGTCGATAATTGGTTTTCCCTCCGTAACAACTGATGGGAATTCTCCTCTACACATGAGAAATACAATGATGACAATTGGAATGTTGATAAAGAATGCTAAACACCAAAGGTCCATTGAAGCAAATGCACCGCCTATCAGTGGTCCAGCACCCATTCCGATACCGAACAACGCACCGAGAATACCTTGTATCTTTGCTCTTTCTTCCGGAGGATATAAATCTGATACTGCGGCCGTAGCCACGGGTATAAGTATACCTCCGCCAGCACCCTGTAGAGCGCGTGCGCCAATCACCACCCACATACCTCCATCAAACCTTAATGCAGGTATGCCGGCAAGTCCCGCTACTAATGATGCAAGTATGAATAATACGAGACCAATCAGTAATAATTTTTTTCTGCCATACAAGTCAGACAGTTTTCCTGACAATGGGATAGTTACCGTTTCAAGTAATAAGTATGCTGTAGTAAGCCATGGCAACAGGTCGTTTGCGTTAAAATCCTTAGCAATCTGAGGTCCGCATGTGGTCGTAATAGTTCCATCAAAACATGCCACTAACAGTCCAATGGCAAGACCAATCATGATGATATTGCGCTTCCTAGGATCGATAGTATCAAAGGTTAATTCCGCCATGTTTTGTAAATTGTTTATTTATATATAATCATTCAACCAAGTCCCGTTTAGACCACACTATGTCTTTACGTATTTTTCGAGTTTTTCTTTATTTTTCCTCTGTTTTTCTTATTCTTATTTATTTATTTTTAGATAAACATATATATTAATAATTTAAAGAATATATAGCCAGATATTGAAAATATCAGAATAATAGGAAAACGCTTCCACCTAAAACTCAATTTTCTAGGAAGCGACCACCCAGGACTGGTGGATATCGTATGACAACAACAATGACAGAGATCGATAGTGTAAATATCACTTGCAGAAAAAAGTACAGAAACGGCGGAGCGAACAGAGGAACGGTATACGGCCACATGATTATGAAGTACCGTTGAAAAATTACATCGAATTTTCGGAATTCCAGTTCTCTGCGAATCAGTTCTTGAACTTCACTGCAGTTCCGTATGCAAGGATCTCTGCGGCATTGGCCATGACATCCGAAGATGTGTATCTCACCATGACGATGGCATCGGCACCGAGACTTTCCGCATCCTCGACCATTCTTTTTGTTGCGGTTGCCCTGGCTTCGTTCATCATATCAGTGTATCCCTTGAGCTCTCCGCCGACAATGGTTTTCAGACCTGCTCCGATATCTCTGCCAATGTTCTTGGTCTTTATCATATTCCCTTTCACAAGGCCTATTATCTCATATTCTCTATTCGGAATGTTTTCAGTAGTTGTTAATATCATCATCCATACCTTCGTCGATTTCTTTTATGCGCTGCAACGCGACATAAATCAGTGCGATCATTATCACCAGGTCTACCGCTGCAAATATGAAAAACAACCATAAATCCATAGCGAGTACAGTGAAAATCAATATCTGTGCGCCTATAAGCAGACCCATAATCAAGACGATTACGACCACAGCTGTCTTTTTCACACCGTCCTTGCTCATCCCGATCGCTGATTATTGGTATATGGTTATGATATATATGATTGCCATATTTTCGTTCCGAAAAAACTTTTGAAACGCTGGCGATGCATCGGAGATGTAAACGTCAAAACGATAAATAACGCCACACCTATTCAAAATTCTCGAATAACCATATGCGGTTGCATTCTTGTTTAAGTAATTTTAATGTGCCAGTCACAATTCATCCTGACGACCAGTGATTTCAGTGCTGATATTCCCATATTCGATGCATCTAAGTGTCGCCTCTGGTCGCGTATGCGCGCGTACTTTATTATATACAGGCACGCAGATGTTATTCTATGTCAGAGAAATTGACCTTTGATAATATCAATCCTAGGAAGCGCAATATTATCATGATCGGTCTTGCCATCGGACTGCTCGCAGCATGTTTCGACGGTACGGTCACGACAACATGCGGCCCTAAGATTGCCGAGGATTTCAATGCAACGGAACTGATACCTTGGCTTACAACAGCGTATCTGTTGCTTGAAACCGTTACAATCCCTCTATCGGGAAAATTATCAGATCTATATGGAAGAAAGAAACTTTTGCTTGTCGGTCTCGCATTGTTCGGACTGGCATCAATAGTTGCAGGTCTTGCAGGTGTATTCAGATTCGACGGCGGAATGTGGGTTGTCATAATCGCACGTGGTCTCCAAGGTGCCGGCGGAGGCATATTGATACCTGTCGCCACAGCTGCTGTTTCCGATCTTTATCCTCCGGAAAAAAGAGGAAAGATACAGGGTATCCTCGGTGCACTGTTCGGTGTCGGAATGGGTGCAGGTCCGCTGATAGGCGGTGCCTTCGCAACAATGGATATGTGGCATCTTGCATTCTTCATCAACGTACCTATCGTCATCATAGTCTTCCTCATGTGTATGGGAGAGTTCCCGTCAGTCAACGTGGAAGGTACACCTTCAGTGGACTACAAGGGTATCGCACTCATCAGTGCCGCATTAATCATGATTGTTCTTCTGTTCCAGTTCATGGGTAAATATTTCGCTGTGGTCAGCCTACCGACGTTAGCATTCGCCATTGTAATCATTGCCCTCTTCATACTGTTCGCACGCAATGAAGCTAAAGCAAAAGAACCGATCATGGCCCCTCATGTATTATCCAACCCGACCGTCAGAGGATCAGCGATATTGCTGTTCCTACTTGGATTCACATTAGTCGGTGATGAATTATTCATGGGGCTCTATCTGCAGAAGGTCACCGATCACAGCGCAGTGGAGGCAGGACTGTTCATCCTGTTGGCAGTCTTCGGTATGATGATCGCATCAGTAGTCGGCGGTTCATTACTCAACAAGACAGGTGCCAAACCGTGGATTATCGGCGGTTCCCTCATGATGGTCATCGGTTTCGTACTCTTCAGCACCATCACGAGAGAATTCAACCCTGTGATATTCAGCATATCTGAATTCGTATACGGCCTTGGAGGAGGATGTCTTCTCGCTTCATTGATGACTACTGTCCAGAACAGCTGTCCGCACGAAGAGGTCGGTATGACGACGTCAGCCGTCAACCTGATGAGGAATGTGGGTTCTACGGTCGGAACTTCGATCTTCACACTCATAGTGACTGCAGCCATATCTGCTGAAGCATACGCGAAAGGACTTCCACAGTATGCAGACATGGGTCTTGGTATCCTGGACGAAATCACCAAAGTGTCCGCAGATATTGCTATCAAAATCAAAGATATCTTCACTGATTCCGTAGCAACAGCATTCGTGATCGGTGCCCTTCTGTTATTGGTTGCATTGGTAGTTGCTATCAGATTCAAGATCATCACAGCTGATCAGACGAAGAAGATCAATGAACTGAAAGCAGAGATCGACGAAGACAACAAGGACAGAAAAGTCTGAGACAAACAGATGGCGTTCATCGCCATCTTTCCTCATTTTTACATCAAACTTATATCATTCTGGATACTAACATCCGTTATGAAGAAAGAGATGAGTTCCTTCGATGTCCGTTCCATGGTGAACGAGATGTCCGTATTGAAGAACGGACATATGGACAAGATATTCCAATGGGAGAAGAATGTGCTCTTCCGTATCAACGTTCAAGGACAGGGAAAGAAGGACCTCTTCTTCAAGGACAGCAAATGGCTGTATATGCCTGAACAGAAACCGGACACCCCTCAGACGCCGCAATCATTCGCCACATTCCTGAGGAAATATCTTGAGAATGCCCGTATCGGAGATATAGTGCAGGCAGGATTTGACCGTGTCATCATAATGGATGTCTTCAAAACGGATCGCGACTACAAATTGATCTTCGAAATGTTCGGAGGAGGGAATGTCCTTCTGGTATTGAATGGAAAGATTGAGAACTGTCTTATCCACAAGGTGATGAGGGACAGATCAGTAAAACCGGGCGAAGATTACATCATGCCCAAACGTAAGTTCGACCCCACTTCATCCCCGATAGAGGAATTCATCGAAGTGATGAAAGCATCCACATCTGATATTGTGAGGACCCTTGCGACAGGTGCTAATCTGGGGGGCCAATATGCCGAAGAGACGTGCGCTGTGGCGGGCATCAGAAAAGATGCCAAGATATCGGAACTCACGGATGATTATCTTAAAACACTGTATGATTCCATGAGATCGATCATCGACAGGATGATGGACAGTACCGAATCCATACTGTACAGGAACGGGGACGATATAGTGGATATCTCCCCTGTGGATATGTCTATCTACCATCAATATGAAAATGAAAGATTTGAAACCATGTCGAAGGCCATCGACTCTTACCTTTCCAAAGTGATGAATGATGAGATCGAGGAATACGTCGACCCTGAAATTGTCAAACTTCAGAAAAGGGTCGCCAAACAGAGAGAATCGATAGAGCAATACAAAGAAGAATCAGATGAATTGAAGAAAAAAGCTGATTGTATCTATGCTAATTATCAACAGGTGAATGAACTTCTGAAAGTGCTGTCAGAACAATCCAAGAAACTGACATGGGATAAATTGAAGGATGGCGCCAAAAAAGTTCCCTACGTTACGTCAATGGATCCTTCCAAATCCATTGTTACTGTGACTTTTGACAACATCAAGATACCTCTCGATTATACGAAAGGGCTTGATGCGAATGCATCCGATCTGTATCAACAGGGTAAAGACATCAATGAGAAGGCTGCAAGGGCGGATGAAGCTCTGAAAGAAAGTATCGCCATGCTTGAGAAGAAGGAAGCTGGACTTGCCAAATCGAAAGCGAAGTTGGCCAATAAGGTGCAACCGACCAAACAATTCTGGTTCGAGAGATACAAATGGTTCATAACACCGTCCGGAAGGCTTGTGATCGCGGGAAAGGATGCTCATACCAATGACAACATCGTGAAGAAACATCTGAAGGAGGAGGACATTTATGCACATGCGGATCTCCACGGTGCTCCTTCAACTATCCTGAAGGACGGTAAAGCGGCGGATGAGACGGATCTCAGAGAAACGTGTTTGTTCGCTTTGGCACAATCGAAAGGATGGGTCGTAGCTATGAGTGATGGTACTGCATTCTGGGTGTATACCGATCAGGTCAGTAAAACTCCGCAGGCAGGTGAATATGTTCCGAGAGGAGCATTCATAGTACGCGGTAAAAGAAATTACGAATATCACTTGGATCTGGAACTCGCTGTAGGCGAGATAACATATGAAGGTGCAAGAAAGGTCATGTGCTCTCCTGTGGAATCTATGAAGAGGCTGTCGAACAAGTACTTCATCATACATCCGGGAAGAGGAAAAGCTGGAAAGACAACAGCGCTGATGGCGAAAGAACTCAATGTTCCCGAAGAGGAAGTAGGAAGGATCATTCCTCCGGGCGATGCTGAAATAGTATCCAAAGTATGGCCTGAAACAGAACAAAGCACCGAATAAGTATGGCGCTCGCGCCGGGATTCGAACCCGGGTCATAAGATCCGCAATCTCAGAGGATATCCAAGCTACCCCACGCGAGCTTACCGTAGTAATGCGGATTTTATTGTTTATTGATAAGAGTGGAAAAGCGTTTAGATCTCAGCAAACTGAACGTAGCGTGTGATGTAGCCTGCGATGCGGTTCCTCATTGTGACCGAGTAAGCATCTGTAAGGCTTCCTACCATTGCTTTGTTGTTCTCGAAGTCATCGCTGAATGCCTTCGGGTATTTGTTGACGAGCTCAATCGCAACTCTCTTGATGTATGTGGGTCTGATTCTTCCCATGTATTTCACCGAGTATGCCCGATTAAGTATATTCTTTATATAAAACTTGGCAAAACAAAAACAATACACAGATATTCCTATTCATGGCGATTATACCGGATTATGGTCTTAAACATCCCAGCAGCACGACATATACGCCATCTTTTCTCTTGTATGCGAATTCCCCACATGTTATCACAGCACAGAAACTCGGAGGAGATCTTACTTTTTCTTTCAACTTATTGAGATTCAAAGCTCCCTTTTCAATCTCACTGTTGCCCAGTTTGACTTCTATGGCGCCCCATCTGCCGTCGCGCAGATGTACTATCAGATCAACCTCCAGATCATCGCTGTCATGGTATTGATTTCAACGACCCCCAGCACAAGGCCGGGGGATTGTACCTGATGTCAAACATCGGAACATACGGACGGTTGAATGCGCCCTGACTCCTCTGCGAGGAGGAGCAGATGTCTGTCGCGGATGTTCTTCGCAGCATTGAGATCCGCATGTTCCCTGTGTCCGCATCTTCTGCAAAGATACAGATTGCCTTTTCTTGCATTCTTATCCCTGCTGCCGCATGCTGAACACATCTGCGATGTGTATTTCGGATCCACTGCGGTCACCTCGATGCCGTTGGCATGACATTTATAGGACAGGTCGAAGAAGAAACGGCCCGGCGACCATCTGTGCAGCCAACGGTTCATCTTCTTCCTTCTTCTCCCTTTCGTCAATCCGACGAGATCCTCAAGAACATAGCACTTCACATCCTTCTGTTCTGAAAGCATCCTTGACACACAATGATCTATGTCCTGTTTGAACCGCTTTTCTCTTCCGGACATGGCTCTGAGTCTCCGCCTTGCCGAAGGAGTGCCTTTTGACTGCAACATGGATCTGTTGTATGAGTATCTTCTTTCCACAGAATGGATGTGTTTCGATGAATAGAGTATGCCGTCAGATGTCGCGATATGGTGATACAGCCCCCTGTCCACACCGACGGTCCTCCCTTCTTCCTTCATTGCTGTATTCGGTATCGCGAATACGAGATGGATGTAATACCTGTCTTTCTTCCCGATCATGACCGATCCTGCCTGAAGTTTTTTCTCAGGGTATCTTTTTTCGAACCATTCAGGCAACGTATGGAGTATGCGGATGCGCGATCCGTTCGTTGAGAATGCTGTAAGATCCCCTCTTCTGGATAGGGTCAGTTTGTTCAGGGGATATGAAGAGGATCTGTTCCTTCCCGGATATTGCCATTTCTTATCTTTGTATTTGGTGTTCCATGATCTTATGCACTGCAATGCGACCTTGGCGGTCTGCTGTATGGTCGCAGTGTTCAATTCAGGACACATCCTCTTGGCAATGTCATAACCTATGTGATGCATGGTCATGTACGATACCGATCTGTTCTCACATCCGATATCAGCGAAGAGATTGAAAATCTTGGAACTGTCCCTTACAGTATCGGAGATACTGTTCTTCTGAGTGTCGCTCAGCAAGTGAGTGATCTCAATTTTAATGGTTCTTTGATTTTCAATACTATTCATCGAAATGGAGATATAACATTCATGTCACATTAATGTT
>JAZRYJ010000068.1:0-1842 GCA_045600635.1 Candidatus Methanarcanum sp. | reverse complement strand
TAACGGGTTCCCAATTTGCAGTACTATAGACGTCAAGGAAGGGGATTCTTCCTCGGACGTCCACGCGGTCTTTTGACCTGAGGTTCTGCATCAACAATCTTCTTCGGCCTGCCTCTCTTTTTAGGTTCGGGCTTGGCAGGCGGAGTGCAGAGACCCAATGCAAACAGTTCATCGAAGACATACTTCAAGGTGTGGACCCAACAGCCATCGTCGTACGATGGCTGTTGGGGTGACTCGATTTTCCTCCAAGCGGAGGACAGGTCGTCCATGAGATCACCGTAGCTGCGATCCTCCAGAAGGCCCAGGTTCCGGATCTTGCGGAGGATTCTGCAGGTCAACACAGTTGCGACATAATTGATGAATTCAGATCCCATGACAGAGAAATCACCTTGGACATTCGTCTTATCCAGACCTTCATCATTCTTGTAGGTATTGAAGACGAGCTCCAGCAACCACCTGTCCTCGTAGCAATCATAGATAGTTTTGGCCGGAAGATCCTGGTCCGACTCGAAAACGATCACACCGAAGGTGTGATCCTTCTCCTTGAACTTCTCGAAATCGTAGCTTTTGGATTTCTCGACCCTGGAAAGGTAGTCGCTCTCTTCAAGCATGGCTTTCCTGGTGTCCCTGAAGGAATACAGGTATCTGCCTCCGCGTATCTGCTTCTTCTTGTACTGGATATGGCCTTCGACATCGGAAAGAACTCCTTCGAATTCCAGCATCTTGTTCTCGTCGATGCGGGTGTCGTTACGTTTTATCGGGGTCAAGAAATGAAGTTCGGGCCTCTCCTGCAGCTCTTTGCTTATCTTACTGGGAGGGAAACCCTTGTCAGCTATGATGATCCCCTTCCTGATGTCGTTGTCACGGATGAACTCCGAATAGGCAATGGAATCGATACAGTTCCCGGGAAAGACCTCCGCGCAGATGGGTTCCATCATCTCTACATCATATGCATAGATGACCGATACGTCCTTGGTACCCTTCTTGCGTGCCTTGTACGAATATGCAGACAGATCGTTGACCTTGCTGTTGTCCTGTTTCAGGGTGCCGTCGATGGCTATGTGGTGGGTCTCCGACACCGATTTTATGCGTTCAGCATAAAATTGGTGCCTCTTCTTCCCATCCTGCCCTAGAAGCTGAAGGAAGTTACAGACGGTGTTCTTGGACATCCCGATTCCAGGATAATACTGGCTGATGAAGGTGCGGTTGTAGTGGGTGGAGAAACGGCTGTTCACTATTCCAGGCTTGATGACCTTCAATGATGCCATGGCCATGATCCTGAAAGCATCATCTGCAGGATACACCTTGAGTAGATCATCCAGGAGATCTCTGCTTACAGATCTGACCAGGGCAGAGGAACCGTATGATAGCATTTCGGGCCCCGATTCAGCCATCTGTTCCGAAAGAGGCACGAAGCGACCGTCGATAATGTGCCCGATGATCTTTCCGTTTACCGGCTGTGGATTCTTGCCGGGAACGTATTTCACACCTACACGCTCACGCACCGCATAGCGGTGCGGACCGTTCCTCATGTTGTCTATGACGACGGTGTTCGGCGGTCTTTCCACTTTTCTGATCTCTTCCGGTACAGCCATGTAAATGCACCTAAATATGGTACAACACTATATACAGTTGTACTATATATAGGTATTTTCCGGACCTGAAAATGCAGGGAAGGGAGCTCAAAACAAGGGCTTTGGCGGGGAAAGGATTCGGAATCTGATAGGAAGATCACCTAGATCGATGAAGAACTGAATGAAAAATTGAAACGGTTTTCGAATTCATAGAAGAATGTAGGAAGTTTTCTTACATCCTATAGTACTGCAGTCTGGGAACTGGTTA
>JAZRYJ010000067.1:0-3485 GCA_045600635.1 Candidatus Methanarcanum sp. | reverse complement strand
AAAAAGGAAGATGGGCGACACCGTGTACGGTAAATCGATGTCCAGGATGGCCGATGAGATAAAATGCATGTGCATAGCGCACAACATCAGGCAGATGATACGTTTCAATGTGGTGGTGATATGAGGGTTTCCTCAAAGCCGGTTGCAATAACATAATTTCTGTGAATATTCCGACGAATATCACATCAATGGGCAATTATGCATTTTGTGATTGTTCAAAACTGGAATCAGTAAATAAGCCCTCTGGTATCACCGCTATCAAAACCAGTGCTTTTCAGAATTGCTCAAATCTCACCACGATAACGAATTTGAGCAGCGTCACATCATTGGGCAAGGATTCATTTCAAAATTGTCAAAACTTGACGTCCTCTGAACCTATTACATTGAATCTTTCTTCAGTGCCCAATCGTGCATTTCAATATTGTTCAAAACTGAATTTTTCTGTGAATATCTCGACAAGTGGCACAAAAATAGGCGATTATGCATTTGACGGTTGTAATCTGACCTCAATAACGTTT
Organism: Candidatus Methanarcanum sp.; assembly: GCA_045600635.1. Lineage (GTDB taxonomy): Archaea > Thermoplasmatota > Thermoplasmata > Methanomassiliicoccales > Methanomethylophilaceae > Methanarcanum. The sequence continues at coordinate 2,967 of JAZRYJ010000067.1, read as the reverse complement.
GCGACTCCATCTAATATCACTTCCTTCGGAGAGGGCGCATTCAAATCATCAGGAATAAACACAATAACAATACCCAAGGGAGTAACGTCATTGAGTAATAATCCGTTAGAGAATTGCAAGTCTCTCACTGCAATCTATGTAGAAAGCGGCAGTATTACATTCATTTCCAAAGATGGAGTTTTGTTTACGGCAGATGGAGAAGAATTGGTTATGTGTCCCATTGCAAAGAGCAGCTATACTGTGCCGAATGGTACCACTTCTATCAAAGGAAGTGCATTCTATTACTGTAAACTCACGTCTGTTGTGATTCCAGAAAGTGTAACATCCATTGGAAATAGCGCATTCTGTTATTGTTATGATTTGAAATCTGTGACATTTACTGGAACGTCACAAATTAAGTCCATAGAGAGTTCCGTATTCTATTCATGTAGTAAACTGTCCACCATTCAAATACCGGATAGTGTAGAATCTATTGGATTCTCCGCATTCTCTTATTCGGGTTTGACATCAGTGACGATGCCTAACACATTAAAAACCATTGGAAATCAAGCGTTTCAAAATACTAAACTTACTGTTGTGAACATACCAGCTAGTGTAACATCCATAGGAGATAATTCGTTTGTTGAGTCTAAGCTTATTGAAAAATTCATTGTTAGTGAAGAGAATTCTAAATATTGTTCTGATGACACAGGGGCTCTTTTTACAAAAGATAAAAAAACATTGATTAATTTTCCCCCGGCAATTACTGGTTCTTATGAAATACCAAGTGAAGTGGAAAATATTGGAAAGGCGTTTTATTATTCGAATCTTACGACTGTGATAATATCCAGTAACGTTTCATCGATTGTAGGATATGCGTTTTCTTATTCAAAATTTACAACAATAACAATTCCTAATAATATAAAAACGATAAATGGATATGTTTTCAATGGCTGTACTGAACTGACGGAAGTCATTATACAGTCTGGTGTTGAATCTATTAATGATTATGCATTCAGATCATGTTCAAAGTTAGATTTCGTTATTTTTAAAGGAGAAACGCCCGCTACGTTGGGTGCTAACGCATTCAATGGATGCAATAACATAAAATTGCTTGTTCCACTGGAATATAACGCAGCATATAAGGAAAAATGGAGTTCTTCTTATGAAGGAAAGATCTATTCCTGTGTTGACGATCCAGATGTAGTTGAAGGACTCATATACTGCGGAGAAGAATTAATTGGTGTAACAGAAAATGGAGCATACTATACGTTTAAAAATAGCAGCAACAGAGCCATAAATGCAGGAAATTATACAGCAATTGCTGAACTTGTAGACGGTTATCTGTGGTCAGATAAATCTGGGGAAGATATGGAAATACTGTGGGATATTTTGTGTAAGGATATAACTGTGAAAGCTGATGACAAGTCCAGGACAATTGACCACGACGATCCTGAATGGACTGTTACAATTACGGGCCTTGTAGATACTTTTGAGATAGCGTATGATATCACATGCCCCCCCATCTAGAAGCGATTGGTAAATATGACATAGTCGTCACAGGGACTGAATTACAAGGCAATTACAAAGTAACGTTTGTGAATGGCACTTTGACCATAACAGCGAAAATGGTGCCTGAAGCGAGTGATTTCGTATACGATGGGCCATCCCCTTCTGTTTATGATGGAACCGTAAGGATTGCGAGTGTAACATCAGATAAGTACGGAATGGGCAGGATCACTGTCAGATATTTCACTGACAGCGGATATACATTGGAAGTCATAGAAGCGAAGGATGCAGGAACATATTATGTGGCAATTGATGTCGCCGAAGGTAAGGAGTATTCTGCAGAAGAGAAGATTTACGCAGATACATGGACATTTGTAATCAACAAAGCATACAATGTAATAACCGTTGAAAAGACATCGCATTGTGTAGGAAAGGAGTTCAATATAGGTGCAACTGATATCGCCGGAAGTCCTGAGTTTACATACGAGATAATCTCCGGAGGAAGTCATGCAACAGTGGATTCTAAGGGAAATATTACCGGAAAATCGATCGGAGAAGCAAGATTGATCATAAGGGTAGCTGAACAGAAGAATTACTTGTCATCTGAATTGACAGTGGACATCAACATCCACGATCATATTAAGGAGAAGATTCCGGGAGTAATGCCGACAAGTACGGAGCAAGGTCGGACGGAAGGATACAAATGCAGTGAGTGCGGGGACATCTTGGTGAAACAGGAACCAATCGCACCGACCGGCACGAATACGCCCTCATTCATCACAGATGAGCCCGAAGTGGAGTATAAGATACCTGAGAATGACGATTCCAAGCAGATCACCATAACTTTGAGCGGGACATCTCAAAAGGACAGGACCGTCATCGTTCTCTCACAATCAGTGATTGAGGAGGCAAAAGGAAAAACCTTGATCGTATCGGTCATAAGAGTTGAAGGTACGGAGGACAAATTCACCGTGACGGTAGAAGCTGTTAAAGAAGAAAAAGAACCTGTTGTTCTGACCGGTGAGATGGATGTCACACTCCCGTATGACAAATCCAAAGGATCGCCGTCCGTCAGATGGGTCGAAGGAGACCAGCTTATGACGACGATATCCATCGATGAGAGCAACGAGAAGATAACATTCCGCACAACTCATAATTCGACGTATGTTGTGGAATACGAATCAGAGCCCGAACCTGTTCCGGAAGAATCATCAGAGATATCGGCTAACACTTTGTTCATCACAGGCGTGATGGCCGTTGTGATAGCATTGTTCGCATTGGCATTCGTCATCAACAGGATGAGAAAGTAAACATATTACAAGGGGGCAACCCCTTGATTTTATAAACAATCCCGCTGAAAACCCACAGCCTCGTGCTGTGGGATGAAAGCGGTCAAGGGGTCCCTTTCTTTTTCTGCATCTCTATGTATCTTTCTACAGTCTCTTGCGATATTTGACCGACAGAACCGTAATAACACCC
>JAZRYJ010000066.1:0-24304 GCA_045600635.1 Candidatus Methanarcanum sp. | reverse complement strand
AAAAAGGAAGATGGGCGACACCGTGTACGGTAAATCGATGTCCAGGATGGCCGATGAGATAAAATGCATGTGCATAGCGCACAACATCAGGCAGATGATACGTTTCAATGTGGTGGTGATATGAGGGTTTCCTCAAAGCCTCTGTATAAATCATCTTTTATATTGATACGATATTTGTAAAAAGTTGATGTAAACACCCATATGCGCGCGCAGGGGTTTACTTTATATTGGTATATGACATACCTGCTGTTGCAAGGGGAGGCAAAAAGGTTCGCCCTTTTGCTGATTTATAGAAAATATATGGAGGTATGAAATTGCCAAAATACAAGGACGTAATCGATCTGTATGACGACAGGGGAAAACGCATTGCTAAGCAGATTCCTCTCGAAGCAATCAGTCCATTGCGCAACAATGCAATCAAAAAAATTGCATCAATGACAAAGAGGACAATCGCAGTCAACCTCGCTGGAATTGAGAAAGCTCTCAAGACCGGTTCAATGGGTGGAGACGGAGCAGTCATCTTGGGTAAAGAAATCGACATCCCACTCGTCAAGAATGCAAAGAAAATTGCAAAGGCAGTAAAAGAAATGGTCCAGGTTTATGACGATGATGGAACAATCGTCGACATCAAATCTGACGGAAAGAACCTTGTAGTCGTTGTCCCAGAGGCAAGGATGGATGCAGGAATCGAGTACACAACTGGATTCACAACCGTTGCAGCAGCAACAGTTCAGGCAATCATCGACGAATTCAAGATCCCGATGTACAAAGCAAACATGGTAAAGGGAGCAGTTTGGGGAAGATACCCACAGACAATGACCTTCACCGGTGCAAATGTCAAATCAATCCTCGAAGTTCCACAGAACAACGAGGGAGCAGGTTACGCACTCAGGAACATCATGGCAAACCACGTCGTTGCTCTTGTCGGCAGGAATGCAATGCAGGGAGTTGCACTTTCAGCAATCTTCGAGCAGACAGCAGCATACGAGATGGGTGACGCAATTGGTCCATTCGAGAGAGGCCACCTTCTCGCACTCGCATACGAGGGACTTAACGCCAACAACATGCTCTACTCAATCGTGAAGAAGAACGGTAAGACTGGAACAGTCGGTACTGTTATCGAATCACTCATGGAGAGGGCAATTGAAGACAAAGTCATCAAGGTAAAAGAGACACTCCCAAGCGGATACAAGGTCTACACAACAGACGACCTCATGCTCTGGAACGCATACGCAGCGGTTGGTCAGGTTGCAGCAATCATGGTCAACGTCGGTGCAGCAAGGGCAGCACAGGGTATCCCATCAACAATCTTGTACTACAACGATCTCCTTGAACACGAGACAGGTCTGCCATCAACAGATTACGGTCGTTCAATGGGAGTTTGTGTCGGTATGTCATTCTTCTCACACTCAATCTACGGTGGAGGAGGACCAGGATTGTTCCACGGAAACCACGTCGTTACAAAACACTCAAAGGGAGTTCTTATCCCAGCTGTCACAGCAGGTAACTGTCTTGATGGCGGAACACAGACCTTCTCTGCAGAGGCAACATCAGGATTGTTCAAAGAAGTATTCGGAGATCTTCCTGAGTTCAAGACACCTATGCAGATCGTAGCCGCGGAGGCAAAGAAAGTCGCAAAGAAGCTCTGATGGTGTAATCGTATGAGTACTGAAACAATGGATCCAAATTATGCGGGAGTTCCGCTCCCGGAGGTAAAGATCTCCTATGACCGTCTTCTTATGGCGGAAAGCACGGAGAAAGTCCTCAACGCTTTGGTAGGAATAGAGAAGATCAGACAAGTCAATCTCAAAGGTGAAAGTATACCTGCCACGATCAACAGTGGACCCCACAAGGGTATTGCAAACAACCACTCTGAAAGAAAAGTCATCAAATTCGGTGATAAAGAAGTGGAGTTGAAACATCTCGTAGGCGATTTCTATTTAGAACTCGCAGTCGAGGACCAGAATGAACTGGAAGCAAAGGTGAATGAGATAGACAGTGCCATTAAGGATGCTGTCCCTATTCCGTATAAAATTGAAGTTGGAAGGTACTCAAAATACAAACCATCATTGCATGATTATAGATAAGGTGTAAAATATGGCATACAAGAGACAATTCTACCCAGGAAACAGTATTCCTGCAAAGAACAGGCGCAGATACATCGATCCTAAACAGAAGCTCAAACAGCTCAGGGACATCCCACTCGACGATGTCGTAAGGATCATGGGACACAGGAACCCCGGAGAGGAGTACAAGTCAATCCACCCACCGATCACAGAGGGTAAGGAGCCAGACTGTCCAATCAGGCAGCTTGTTAAACCAATCGAGGGAGCAAAACACGGAGACCGTGTCAGGTACGTTCAGTTCACTGATTCAGTCTACTTCGCACCAATCTCACCCTACCAGAGGGCATGGATGTACCTCTCAAGGTACAGAGGTATCGATACAGGTACACTTTCTGGAAGGCAGATCATTGAGATGCGTGAGAGAGATCTCGAAAAGCTCGCAAAAGAAATGATCGACAACGAAACATTCGACCCAGCTCTTACCGGTATCAGGGGAGCAACCGTTCACGGACACGCATGCCGTCTCGATGAGCACGGACTCATGTTCGACGCATGGCAGAGGTACGTATGGGACGACAAGAAGAAAGAAGTCGTATACGTCAAAGACCAGGTCGCATTGCCACTCGACAAGAAGATCTCAGTCGGAAAGCCGGGTAAGACAGAGGACCTCAAGAAGAGGACCACAATCTTCACAGCCTACGGCGGCGGTGTCGACATGAGAGACGACAAGGAAGTCACCAAATACGGTCTCAGGATTCACAAACTGAGGACACTCGGTGGATTCCAGCCTTACAAAGTAAAGGGGATCTGATTTAAATGGCAGGTAAAGAGAGATTATTCATAAAGGCCTGTAAGAAGAAGTTCAAAGAGGACCCAACCGACGTCAACACAAAATTCTACTGTTACGGCGGATGGAAACAGTCCAAGAGAAAAGTTGAGTTCGTTAACGCAGCAAACAAGATCGCAAAAGCCCGTGGAATCCCAATGATGAACCAGGATATCGGAGTTCCGCTCGGTCAGAGGTCATGGATGCCCTACCAGTTGTCACACACTGACATCTTCGTAGAGCCAGATGATCTCCACTGCATCAACAACTCTGCAATTCAGCAGGCATGGGATGACATCAGGAGGACAATCCTTGTCGGTCTTGATTCACCACACCAGACAATTGAGAGAAGGCTCGGTAAAGAGGTTACACCTGAGACAATCAACGAGTACCTCGAAGCAGTCAACCACACAATGCCTGGAGGAGCAGTCGTTCAGGAACACATGGCAGAGATCAACCCTGCACTCGCATACGACTCATACGTCAAAGTCTTCACAGGTGACGATGAGCTCGCAGACGAGATCGACAAGAGATTCCTTATCGACATCAACAAGCAGTTCAGCAAAGCACACGCAAAACAGCTCAAAGCAGCAATCGGTAAGACATTGATGCAGGCAGTTCGTGTCCCGACAATCGTCGGACGTGTCATGGATGGAGGAACAATCTCCAGGCACGCAGCTATGCAGATCTCAATGGCCTTCATCACATCATACAGGCTTGCAGCAGGAGAGGCAGCAATCGCTGACTTCGCATACTCTGCAAAACACCAGTGTATCAACATGGGTACAATGATGCCTGCAAGGCGTGCAAGAGGACCAAACGAGCCAGGAGGTATCCCATTCGGATTCATGGCAGATATCGCACAGTCAGACCGTGTCCACCCAGATGACCCAGGACGTGCAGCACTTGAAGCAGTTGCTCTCGGTGCAATCGTATTCGACCAGGTTTACCTCGGAGGATACATGTCAGGTGGTGTCGGATTCACACAGTACGCTTCAGCAGCATACACCGATAACATCCTTGAAGATTACACATACTATGCAATCGACAGAATCAAGGACAAGTACGGTGGCCTCTGCAAACTGAACCCAGAAGACTTCGACAAGCTCATCCAGCTCGGTGATGACATCAACGCATACGCACTTGAGTCATACGAGAAGTTCCCTGCAGCAATGGAAGCCCACTTCGGTGGATCACAGAGAGCAACAGTCGCAGCAGCATCAACCGGTATCGCAGGTTCAATGGCAACCGGAGTAGCAGACTGCGGAGTTAACCTCTGGTACCTTTCAATGCTCCAGCACAAAGAGAGGACAGGAAGGCTCGGATTCTACGGATACGATCTGCAGGATCAGTGTGGATCAGCCAACTCATTCGCATACAGGTCCGATGAGGGTCTGCCAATGGAACTGAGAGGTCCGAACTACCCGAACTACGCAATGAACGTCGGTCACCTTTCAGGATACACAGGTATCCCGAAGGCAGCTCACGCAGCACGTGGAGACGCATTCACAGCCAACCCATTCATCCGTGTCGCATTCGCAGACCCGAGCCTTGTGTTCGACTTTGCAAACGTCACAAAAGAAGTTGGACGTGGAGGACTCCGCGAGTTCAAACCAGCAGGTGAGAGGACAGCTATCATTAAGGCATAAACGTGAGTCTTATGCAACTGGGTGAGATCTGTAAGTATTTGCCTACATCGACGGTAGGGAAGGTCACTGACATGCGTCAGGCGGACGGCAAGGAGTGGGCTCAGCTCGACTTCACCGGACTCTGGTATGATGTCACGACATTGACTCCCGCCGACAAGAGCGAGTACAAAGAGGTCTCGTTCAAATATATCGAGAGAGAGGGAATGGCCAGAGGTCTTCAGACTGTTGAGGATCTTGCCAAAGAACTCGAAGAAGTCGATATATCTGAATTTACACCCAGTGGCGGTGGATGAACGTTTGCCTCAAACATCTTAAGTTTCAGGGGGCTTCGGCCCCCACCCTTACAACAAACATTTATTCTCTTATTCAATTCTGTGATTCATGCTAGATGATTCAACACTTGTCATTGGCAAAAAAGTCGTAACCAAAGATGCATACATACTCGGCGAAGTGACAGATGTACGTTTTGAATCGATAAAATGGAATGTGATCGGATTGAAACTGAACAATTGCACCCCACAACTTGGAGTGCTTGGTTCTAAATCCAAGTCATCCATACTTCTTCAGCCGGACAAGTTCACTATAAACGATGTCATTCTTTCATGCAATACATTGGATAAACTCAGAGAGAAGATAACCCCGGATATGGAAACACCATCGGTGAAATCATTGACAGGGATGAAAGTCCTGGCATCGGATGCCACTCTGATAGGTATAGTCGACTCTATCGATATAGACTATATCAAGTGGAAGTTGATGTCTATAACGATTAAAGTGGACAAGAATGCGTGTGTCGTGTTGGGAATAAAGAAAGGACTGTTCTCTAAAAAGGCAACAGGGATTTTGTCAACGCACATCGCCAGTGTGGGCGAATCCATCCTGTTGAATCTGGACACAAAAGGTGTTATGAGTCAATTGGTCATCCTTTGACGGTATTGAATGCGATAAGGACCGAGGCCAATCTCCTGTTGTCATCCATTCCGTGCCATTCTCTTATCATTTTGTCGCATGTCGGAGCGGGGCTGCACGATATGACATCATAGCATCCGTTACTTTCGTTCAATTCAGGGAACGGTATCGGAGGCATGATGAAATTCTCTTCGCATCCGTCACCCGGCATCACGAATGGGAACATTACAAAGCCATCTGAGATCCAGATGACATCGTCCCTGTCCTTATATTCATGTGCTGTTTCAGGAAATACCTCTACACCCATGATCTTCCCGTCAGTTGACTTCAGAATGACTGTAGGCTCAGGCGGAGGTCTGAATCTCGGATCTTTGACGATACAGATCACTTTCTCTCTTTTCAGAGCTTCATTGTATCCTTCATTAATGACAGAAACACTGCCTGTCGCTATGACAGTGTCTTCTTCAGCTTTTACCTTCTTCTTTATGTCGTCATCCAGATAGAACGCATCGACGACACCTCTGAGCCCTTTCAGAATGGTTAACGGGACATCATCTGCCATGATAATGTAATCATTACTGCAGTATATTAATGGTGCTGGCACATTATGGGTGTGCATTGATTAGAATATCTTCCATATCTACAACACCGATGGATGCGATAACGTTACCATTCAATTCTATCGGTGTGACAATAACGCTCATCCCTTTGTAAGGTCCGGTAGTAGCTACACATCTTATGGTGCGACACTCGCTGATCGCTTTTTCAAGAAGTTCCCCGGTGTATGCATTATCGATGACGGTACCGTTCTCTATCCTGACGCCGAGATCATTCGTTGTTTTTGCACATACAGGAAAACCGCCTATGAGTTCATGGATTGCAAATGCCAATGACAGCAATTCCTTGGTTCTCGCATTGGGTTCCAACAACTCATTCAGTCTTTTTTTCATACTGAGGCCGCCCATAACATTCAATGCAGCTGATACAGCACCACATTCTGCCTTTTCGCAATCGTCCGCGGTGCCGATGATGATCACGTCGTCGTTCTTGATGTCGAGTGCTTTTCTCAATGATCTCTCATTCTCCTCATCCACAGGATAATCATTCCCGGGGAACATCAGATGTCCGTTGGATGCTACAAGTGTCGTAGCTCCGAGGGCGCCTGATAATATTGCAGAATCCCTTTCCTCACATCCGAATGTTATCCTTTTCGATGCACGTTTCAGAAGCACTGCATAGTCATATTTCCCGATTGTGAGATCAAAAGTATCAACTGGCACAATCTCCATATAGAGATCGTTTTTGGTCTTGATACCCATCTCAGTAAGTCTTATCCCTTTCTTATCGACAATGACCAATCCCTGTTCGGTGAGTCTTTCGATGAGGGTCCTCGTACTTCCTTCTCCGATCCTCAGCAGCGAAGCGAGTCTCTTCCTTCCGAAATATTCAGTGTCATCCATGGATACGATTGCCTTCCAGATATGGTAGTCATTGAATTTCGGAGCAGGTCCGCTGACCTTAGGCATCTGCGATGGATACATAATCCATCCATGTCTTTTCATTGATAAAAATTTGGAGGTAGAAAGCATCGAAAATTAAACACCACTTAATTACGCGCGACTACTTCCAGTCATAATATATATCCCGTAAACATTAACGTTGTTTATGGCTCAGAAATCAGTCGAACTTCTCAAAATCGAGAACGTTAGTAAAATCTTCGAAGGAAGAACGGTTCTCGACAATATCAGTGCTACGCTGTCCACCGGAAAGATCCTGGGACTCATAGGAAAAAGTGCAGCAGGTAAGAGTGTGCTCATCCATATGATAAGAGGCTCGGAAGATTACAAACCCGATAAGGGAAAGATACTCTATCATGTTAACATCTGTCCGAAATGCGGCAATCTGGATCTCCCGTATGAGGGGACATCCTGTTCAAAATGTGGCGGCAAGTCGAAGACAGAATGGGTGGATTATTGGCACCTTAACGAACGCGATCCTGTAAGACAGGAACTGAAAGGACGTATCTCCATCATGCTCCAGAGGACATTTGCATTGTTCGGTGACAACACTGTCATGGAGAACATATTCGAAGCATTGGGCGATAAGTACAAAGAGAAGGCGAAGATCGATAAGACAGTCGAACTCCTGGAATTTGTCAACATGACTCACAGGACCATGCATATCGCAAGGGATCTGTCAGGAGGAGAGAAACAGAGGGTCGTCATGGCCAGACAGTTGGCCAAGGATCCGGTATGTTTCCTTGCTGATGAACCGACAGGAACACTTGATCCGTATACTGCGAACCTTGTACACGAGAGACTTGTGAAATATGTTCGCGATCACGGAATATGTATGGTATTCGCATCACATTGGCCTGAGGCCATAGAAAAGATGGCAGATGAAGCGATCTGGCTTGATTCAGGTAAATTGGTGATGGACGGAAAGCCGTCTGACGTCACAAAGAAATTCATGGAGGAATATCACTTCGATAAAGGCAATCAGGCGAAATTGGGAGAGCCACTGATAGTCGTAGAGAATGCCACGAAGCATTATTTCTCGGTTGTAAGAGGAGTCGTCAAAGCTGTTGACGGCGTTACATTTGATATCAAAGAGAATGAGATATTCGCACTTGTCGGAATCTCGGGTGCGGGAAAGACCACAACATCCCGTATGATCTCCGGAATGACACCTGCCACATCGGGTGTGGTTAAGATAAGGATCGGAGAGGATTGGATCGATATGAACGAGACAGGATTCATGGGTAAAGGAAGAGCCACACCGTACATAGGTGTCCTTCACCAGGAATACACACTGTATCCGTTCGATACCGTTCTCAGCAACCTTACCAATTGCATAGGGATCACATTGCCTGCGGAGATAGCTAAGGTAAAGGCCATTCAGGTCCTTCTTAGCGTTGGATTCCCGAAGAAGGATGTGGAGAAAGTCCTGACATCATACCCGGATGCATTATCCGTAGGAGAATGTCAAAGGATCGCATTCGCACAGGTCCTGATCAAGGAACCGCGCATCGTTATCCTCGATGAACCTACGGGAACCATGGATCCTATCACAAAAGTCACTGTCGCAAAATCAGTGCTTGCGGCCAGAGAGAAGTTGGGCGAGACATTCGTCGTCGTGAGTCACGATATGGACTTCATTCTCAACTGCTGCGACCGTGCCGTTCTTATGAAAGGCGGCAAGATCGTGGAAGCAGGAAAGCCGGAAGAGATCGTCAACGGATTCGATAAGATCGAAAAGGAAATGGCAGAGAAAGGGGAATCCAATTGAAGCAGAGAATCGGAAGATATCTGAGCTTCGTCGAATGCCGTGAGTCAATGGGAATGGGCCAGGGCGGAGGTCTTGCACAGAGGGCCACCATCTCTGAGAGCGGAAGGGATGTCGTGGCCATAGCCATGGGTCCCGGAAGGAGGCATATCACGAAGCCCGTGTGTGAGATCACTTATGCGCTGAGAGAAGAAGGCATAGATACTTCTGTTCTTGTGCTCAACGCAGGTGCCGGAGTGCCCGCGGATGCAGAGGATGTTTCTCACGGACAGTGTATGGGATTGGACCCTATCGAGGTGGAAAGGATCCAGCAGTTCAAAGTTGCATTGATACACCTGGGGAATGTGCGGAGTCACATCATCTGGAAGGCCAGGTTGATCCTCAGGAATTGCGACATACCCGCCATAGTGGTATGTCAGTGTCCTGTCGATTTCGAGGATTTCGCGGCCATCGGCATCAAGACGAGAGATGTCATGCCGAAGGACGAGGATGTCAACACAAAAGGAACGATCTTCGAGATCGTCAACGGCGTCATCAGAGGCGTGTCCTGTCCTCAGGATAAATTGGATGAGATAGTCTCCAAAGTACAGAAGCTTCTCCCGGACAAAAGGAGAGGATCGGAATGATAGTCAAAGTGAACGGTATCGAGAAGAAACTCAAGGACGGAGCGACATTGAAGGATGCGCTGGCCGGAGAGGATTACGTTCCTGGAACTTTGGTGTCCATTCATCTCTCGACAGAGAAACTCGTGAAACAGTCCGAGGATTTCGAGATCGTCACTGAGAAAGGGACGATGGTCATCCATCTGGATGAGGGAAAGGATGCGGATGCGTGGAGAACCATGATCCCGAAGATGTCTGAACTCTCGATGAGGTGGAAGACGGAGAAGATAGATGCATTCGGTTCATTCCCCACAGATATCAAAGTGAACAAAGTGGAGAGGATGTACAGGCCGTACGACTGTTTCTTCTCATTGGGCGGTTTTGATAACCATACGACATATTTCATGATCGCCAGGAAGGATCACAGAGGGATGTACGGTGCAGGTGACGGGCGTATCGGGCACATAACGCTGGGAAGACACATCCTGAACGCATTCCAGGAAGGCGACCGTATCAAAGAGGTAAGGCCGCTGGTCTCTGAGGAGAGTGCGGAGAACATCGTCACCACGACGGATATGAAATACAAATTGGATGACGGTTATTCGATAGATACATGCATCAAGGTCAGATTGGATGAGACATCGTCGGAGTCTGCGGAGCATCTGCTGATATTGGCATCGAAAGGATATGTCAATGTGAAAGATTCCACAGGAAGTTTCATCACATGCGAGGATGACATGGATATAACGATGTCATCCGAGAGCAAAGCGGTCAGGGATGTCGGTACGATATCTGTGAGATGTGAGGGTGTCGGACTCGGACGTATCTATTTCTACAGACAGAGGAGACAGACCATACCTGCACAGAATCACCTCGGCGATATAGTCAGCGGGATGTCCATTGCAAAACTGGCGAAAGCGGGGGACAAGATCGAGATCTCAACCGAACCGAAGCGTATCATAACGGTCGGAATGACGCAGAAGAAAGCTGCTGAATTCCTGAAATCAATGGGTATCAAACAGAAGAAGACCGGTGAGACAGACGACGATGCCATCGTGGTGGAGCAGATCCCTGAGAGAACCATGGATGCTATGAAATCAGGTGAAGTGGAGACCTTCGGTGTCAGGAAAGATAAGATCCACAATGTGTCTTTGGACAGGAAGAAATCAGGTCCGACGGTACATTATTTTGAGAAAGTGACAGGATTGAGTCACAAACCTATCGGTATGATGAAGGTGTTCTTTGTTTACGAAGGGATGCCCATGATACAATTCGAAGGGGATGCTGACAGAGGTTCTGTGCTGTATCCGGGAGAATCGTTCAAGAAATGTAAGCGCGGGGATCTCGGAGTGACCAACCAGGTGAGGCCGAATGCCGGTATGATAGGCATCAGGCTGGAGGACAGCAAAGAATACGGTCCGACCGGTGAGGAAGGGAACGGTACCAATATCTTCGGCAGATTCGAGGATGATCTGGATAAATTCATTAAAGGATTGAACGACGGAGACGTCGTATACATAACGGAGGTCAAACAATGAGCGAGGAAAGAGAGACCAGATTATTGATGATCTCACCAAAATCGAATATAACGCCCGATCAGCTGTCCCGTACGATACACTCGATGGGGATAGAGATCTCGGTGAAGGAGACATGTTACGGATGTCTGATCGAAGGTCCGAGGGATTCCGTCAGAACCGTACGTGACAGAGCGAGGGAATTGGAGCCTAATGCCATATTCTCCAAGATAAGGGCATATCCTCTCGGGGATCCGAGAAGATGCCGTGCCCATCACGGTTCCAGGCCCGGATTCTCCCAGCTGGAGAGAGAATGGGACACACTTCCGTTGATACAGGCCGGATTGGATGCGGCTGACAGAGGCGAGAATGTCAAGGAGCTTCCGCCGAAAAAACAACTTCCGGTTTCAGAGTTCAAAAAGATATGTGAGGTAGAATTATGAAAGTGTTCATCGACCCCCCTAACAGTCTGATTTTATACGATCTAGTGGAGAGGTTCGGCCATGAACCCCTCAGCACAATGGCATCGATACAGGAAAGAGTTGACAACATCGAGATAGACATGCCTCCGATGAATGTCACATTGGATGATGTCGTGAAAGGTCTGAAGTACGCAGGTATCGAGGTCCCTTCAGGGATCAGAGGGAGACTTGCGCTCTGGGGACCGCTGATTGAGCAGGCGGATGCCGCGATAATCATGGAAGGTGCACCGTTCTCGTTCGGTTGCGTCGGATGCGAACGTTCCAATCTGATGGTGAAATATCTGATCCAGAGGAATAAGATTCCGACGGTGTGCATAACATACCCGGAGGATGAGGAACAGGGTAAACTCGCAGTGATCAAAGTGAAGGAGTTCCTCGAAGGTCTCGACGGGAATGCACCGAAAGAGCCGGAAGAGAAGAAGAAGACCGTCAAGAAAGTGACAGTGAAGAAAAAGAAGGGTGATAACTGATGTCCGAACTCATAAAGATCGCACAATTGTCGTGCGGAACGGAATACAGCAGTGTCCAGTATGAGATTGAGAAGGCCGCACGCAGTGTCGGGGCCAAGATCGTCCACCCTGATGTTTCAGCTGCGGACATCAACAACGCAGTAGAAAGATTCGGATTCAATCCGAGGTCCCCGCAGCTCAAACTGATGATCGCAAGGGCGGTACAGTTGGCTGACGGCAATTACGATGCGGATGCGGTGTTCATATCGACATGTTTCAGATGTGCCGAGGCGGCACTCGTGAGGAATGAATTGAGGAGATTCATCCAGGAGAACACAAGACTGCCTGTAGTGACATATTCTTTCACAGAGAGACTGAAAGCATCACAGCTTCTGACGAGGATGGAAGCACTGGTCACGATCGTCGCAAGGAAGGAGCTTCTTGCAAGAGAGAAGCAGTCAGGATTGACCGCAGGATTGGATTCAGGTTCATCGACCACGAAAGCCGTCATCATGAAGGACAACGTCATAATCGGAAAGGCATGGATGCCGACAGGTGATGTCATAGAATCAGCGACATCTGTGTTGGAGGACGCTATGAAACAGGCCGGTGTGAAACTCAAGGATATCGAAGCGATCGGTACCACAGGTTACGGACGTTTCACTTTGGGTAAGCACTTCAATGCGAAACTGGTGCAGGAGGAACTGACCGTCAACTCGAAGGGTGCGGTCTGGCTGGCTGACAGGCAGCGCGGTGAGGCGACGATCATCGATATCGGAGGCATGGATAACAAAGCCATCACCGTACGTGACGGTGTCCCGGACAATTTCACCATGGGAGGAGTGTGCGCAGGAGCGTCCGGACGTTTCATGGAGATGACCGCGAGAAGGCTGAAGATCGATGTAGCGGATCTCGGAAAATATGCCGTCAAAGGAGATTGGAGGAATGCGAAGATGAACTCATACTGTTCAGTCTTCGGTATCCAGGACTTGGTCACAACACTCGGAGAAGGAAAATCATTCGAGGATGTGGCAGCGGCTGCATGTCATTCTGTTGCGGAACAGGTGTATGAACAGCAGCTGCAGGAGGTCGATGTCAGACATCCGATCATACAGGTCGGAGGAACATCCCTGAATGCAGGGTTGGTCAAGGCGATGGGCGAGGTCCTCGGAGAACCGCCGATCGTCCCCAAGGATTCGCAATATATCGGAGCGGTCGGAGGAGCGCTCCTCAGTTCAGGATTCCTGTGAGGTATCGAAATGAAGGTCGAAGTGACAGGTTCTGAAGAGTATGCATGCGAAGCGTACAAGACCCTATTCGAGACGATAATGAACGATGTCGGTAAAGCGATATTGATCGACTCGGCTAAGCTGGTCCTCAGACCTGACATACCAATGTTCATCTTCTGCGTCAAACTCGTCAACGAACCGGTGAATGTAACGGTCGCGGATGCGGCATCACTGAGACAGGAAGGCAGAGATACACATCTTACCATTTCGGAAGAGAAATACGCCCCGGATATACTTTCCCAGATGTGGAAGAATTACGGGAGGGATCATGTCGAGCAACAGACAAGATTCGACATGATAATCTACGGGGGAGATGAGGAGAAGATCGCGAACATCCAATTATCTTCGGGTTCAGAAACCAAGAAGGAGATCATCGGAGCATTGTGGAGAGTGATGCCTGAAGGCATCAAGGTGAGACACAATATCTCCGACGGTACCGTTGTGACGATCGTCGCTACAGAGGAGATAATGAAAGCGGATGCGATCGAGGAAGCTGTGAAAATCCACAAGTCGATGGGAGGCAGGATCTGATGTTCGAAGTGATGATGTATGACGGCGGAATATACCGTTCACAGGAACTTTATGAAGCGATCGAGGACGTCGGCGGAGTCGTGCTGCAGAGGACGAGAAGCGCACAGATGCTGACAGTCATAATGTCAGTGCCAGGCGATGACAAGGAAGCATTGTCTAAGATATGCAAAGAGATTGGAGGACAGGTCAAGGATGTTCCGTTGGCCGGTACGGAGATCGCTGTCGTCGGATGTACACTGGGAAGACATCATATGCCCCATCCCATCTGCGATATCGCAGAGGAGATCAGAGAATACGGAGGGATATCCGTCGTCATGGGTCTTGCAAGAGGAAGAGGCAAAGCGACATCCCAGATCTCTGCGGCCGAGAAAGCGATCATCGATGAGTATGATGCAGCGGTGTTCATGCTCGGCAACTTCAAGGATTGTATAGAAGCGAAAAGAGACCTCTTCAAAGATATTAAAGTGCCAGTCATACTTGTTTGCGGTCCGCAGCCGGAAGGCCTGGATGAGGATTGCGAAGCAATCGTCTCCGGCGTAGGCCGTAAGGCGGAGAGGATGAGATCCACCGAGGAGAGAAAGAAGCTCGAGGAGATCGGTGACGTCGTCGACCAGGTCATCAGAAGGAGGAGGGCGATGTTGGAAGAGGATCCGTTATTCGTGCATCCTGCAGAGCTCAAGCAATTGCTGGAAGAGTATGAGCCCATTGATATGAGCCTCAGGCCCGCACCGATCGTTCTCCATCTTGACGGACTGAGAGTGAAGATCCCGTATGCCGAGCATAAGGACTACTTTGACAATCTTGAGATCTACGGACGTAAGCTGAGCGAGATAGCCAGGATATCCGAATCAAGGATCGGCGACAGCAGTACTCTGATACGCATCAAAACACGTTCCGAAGTCGAGGATGCGGACAGGAACAAACCATGATAAGGAAAGGGACATACGTCCTTTTCCTGCATTTCTCTGAAGACCGTAAGATAAGGGTCGGAGCATTAGGCCTATTGGATGTATCTGAGGGAGATTATTGCTACGTAGGCAGTGCCATGGCAGGCCTGGATCAAAGACTCAGAAGGCATCTTTCTAAAGAAAAGAATATACGCTGGCACATAGACTATTTGACTACTGTTTGTGACGATATATCCGCATATGAGTCGTATGAGGACATTGTACCGGAATGCGATCTTGCAAGGCTTCTTACCGACATCGGATGTGAGCCTGTGTTCAAAGGTTTCGGATGCTCCGATTGCGATTGTCTGACACATCTTTTCCGCGTGGAAAAAGAGGCGGTTATTTCTGCGTTAATCGAAAGAAAACTTACGAAGTTCGTATATTAACACCGTTCATACACGCCCAGTATATAAACCTTTAAAGTAAGGGTTATAAACGGATACTCTCATTTCGCCATCATAAGAAGGCACGCTATACAGCGTGTGGAGGAATTATAATGAAGGCAGAGAACTTAACACGCAAAGTCACGCCTGACATCATCGAACAGCTCAAAATGATCGTTGGTGCAGACAATGTGAACACAAGCCCGATGGACAGGATGCTTTACAGCCACGACCTCGCTCCACTTCCAAAGGAAGCAGGTTTTGCATTCAACAACATCCCGGATGTCGTTGTCAGACCGCAGAACGTCGATCAGCTCTCAAAGATCGCATCGCTTGCATTCAGCACAGGTGTCGCAGTCACACCGAGGGGAGCATCAACATGGGGACTCGGAGGTTCGATGCCTGTCTTCGGAGGAATCCTCCTCGACATGTCATCAAAGATGAACAAGGTCCACTACGTGGATGAGAAGAACATGTGCGTCAAAGCAGATGCAGGATGTACATGGAAACAGATCATGGATGCCTGTGAGGAGAAAGGCCTCTTCGTAGGTTCCACACCGTCAAGCTTCCCGTCAGCAACACTCGGAGGCTGGCTCTCAACAGGCGGAATCGGCATCGGCGGATACAAATACGGCGGTGCAAGAGACAACCTGATGAATCTTGAAGTCGTCCTTTCAGACGGTTCGATCATCAACACTGGTTTCGACAATGTCGGAAACAACATGTCAGGATACAACCTCAACCAGCTCTTCGCAGGTGCAGAGGGAACACTCGGATTCATAGGGACAGTCACACTCAGGGTCTACCCCAAGGGAGAATTGAGATTCCTGGGATACGACTTCGACAAACTCAAACAGATGCATGAGCCTATCCAAGAGCTCGTCAACCACCCGAGCGTCAAACCGTTGCACATCGCATGGTCCGACAGCTACCACTTCGAGAACCAGAGGAAAGCAGGAATCCACGCACCGGATGCAAGCAACCTCCTTCTTATCACACTCCAGGGAGCAAAAGAATTCCTCGACCTTGAAGAGAAAGCAGTCGATGAGATCGTCACGAAAGCAGGCGGAAGGAAAGTATCCTCAGAAATCTGCGAGCACGAGTGGGAGGAGAGATGCTACGAGTACAGGTGCCGTAAGGCCGGTGTAGGATCCATCCCTGCAGAAGTCGTTGTTGAAGTACAGCACTGGGGAGAATTCGTCGATGAATGTTACAAGGGATTCGAGAAGATGAAGATGGAGCCCGGAGGTATCGTCGGTATGATCTCAGACCGCAGCACAGCGATGTTCATGCCTTACTACTTCAAGGATGATGAGAAACTCCTCGGAATGCTCGCATTCGCATACAACTTCTACATGGGAGACAGGGCGATGGAGTACGGCGGACGTTCACTCGGATTCGGTGTCTTCTTCGCATCCAACCTCGATGTCATCAGGGACGCAGGTTCAACAGCCCTTATGAGGGACATCAAGACATTGATGGATCCGCATGACATCGTCAACCCCGGACACCTGGTCTGCGGTAAGACCAAGTTCGGAATCAACCTCGGAGCAGGCCTCATGGGTGTTGCATCCAAGTTCATGGTAGGCGCCAAGAAGCTCATGCCACAGGATCACATCTTCAAGTCCAACCTCGGAAGGTTCTACTACGATGAGCTGGAAGAAGAGAAGATGAAATCCCTCCAGGTCGAGTACGGAAAGGGAACACAGTAAACATAATTTTTGGGGGTTAATTCCCCCCCCCCATTTTCAACTATTTTCATGATACCAGCTGAATTTCTCGGGATAGATATTCTTCTCATATTGCAGGACGTTAGGAATTCAATCCCTGAATGGTTCAATCAATTGATGGAGGCGATATCCGATAGCTTTTTCATAAGCTATATGGCGATCATATTGTTCGCCGTGATTTTCTGGGTCGTGGACAAGAAGAGGGCAAGCATTGTATGCATGTCGGTCTCGTTGGCAATGGTCATCTTCACCGTTCTGAAGCCGGTCATCAAACAGCCGAGACCATGGGATGTGGACAGCCGTGTGAACCCATATGTCAGCGAATCAGGACATGCGTTCCCCAGCGGGCATTCTGCAATAGCAACTTCGGCATACGGTTCCACAGCTTATGTGTTAAGAAAATGGTATGTGACAATTATCGCGGCAGCGATAATAGGGTTGATTTTATTCTCCAGGCTGTGGCTCGGACACCATACGCCGCTGGATCTCATCGCAGGCATGATAATCGGACTGGCCACGATATTCCTGTCCGGATATCTTGTGAAACGTTTCTATGATGATGACAGAAAATACTTCATGATGCTGTTCTCGATGCTGGCGTTCATCATCGTGTTGTGTCTCATCGGATATCTGGTGTCAGATTTTGATGCGGTATATTCTTTCAGATTCGCAGGCATCCCAATCTGTTTCGTTATATTCTCCGTTCTGGACAGGAAGTTCATAGAACATGATGTGTCTGCGGTGAAAGGTGCAATGAAGAAAATGATCATCGCCGTGATAGGTCTGGCAGTGCTTGCAGTCCTGATTCCGATAACATCCATTCTGCCTTTGGATTCCGATATGTGCTACATCATATTCACTTTCGCCGGTATGTTCTGGGCAATGGTACTGTATCCGTTGATCATCAAGAAGATCGCACCGTTATTGAATTGAGATTGTTGCAAATATGTAGCAGAGACTTACAACCGCATTATCAGAGACAGATCGTTCAATTCAAATTGATCATTTCCGCTCTCTTTTTGATATAATGGATCCGTGCTGATACATTATGATGTCGATTTCATTAAACAACATCAATTTGAACCGTTGTGGTTTGATGAATGAATAACAATTGTGCCAGTACATTAATTTATCATTATATTGAAGAAAATAATCTTCAATGATTAAAGAAAATTATCTTTAATTAATATAGAAAATATTCTTTAATATAAGATACATATACAGTTTCATGGTCTTGAGAAGGGAAGGATATAAGCCCCGTTTGATCGACTCAAACATCGACAGAATGTTGAATGCATTCGGTGCGATATGTATCGAAGGTCCGAAATGGTGCGGTAAGACTTGGACTGCACTCAATCATGCTGAAAGCCTTTATGATGTAGGGAATATGGATAATGATTTTCAGAACAGGATGTTGGCAACATTGGATCCAGGATACTCATTGAAAGGCGAGATACCGCATCTTATTGATGAATGGCAGGAGGTACCCAAGATCTGGGATGCAGTGAGGAATTCCGTGGATACTACTGTCGATAAAGGGAGATACATTCTTACAGGATCATCAACACCTGTATACAAGGGAATATTGCACAGTGGGGAGGGAAGAATAGGTTCCGTACGTATGCGTACAATGTCATTATTTGAGACCGGAGATTCTGATGGCAAGATATCTCTGAAGCAGATAATCGATGGTAAAGACGGAATCGTATCTTGCGGCGACATCGGACTCGAAAGATTGATCGATCTTTGCATACGTGGCGGATGGCCCGGTTCCCTGAATGTTGATGTATCCAATCAAGGGATGTTACCGAAAGATTACATTGAGAAGGCCGCAGTTTCCGCATCAAGATTGGATGGAGTAATACGCAATGAGACTAAGATGCGCATGCTCATACGTTCTCTCGGAAGGAATGAGAGCACCGTTGTATCTAAAAAAACATTGCAGAGAGATATCAAGGAGGCAGATGATGAAGTTCTTGCCGACAACACGATAATAGAGTATTTGGACTGTCTCGCCCGCATATTCCTGACTGATGATCAGAGTGCATTCAGCCCGAATTTCAGATCGCCTATAAGAATAGGAAAAGCACCGAAGAGACATCTTGCAGATCCATCATTGGCCGTTGCCACCATGGGTCTGAATCATGATAAATTGCTTGCAGATCTGAAGACATTCGGTTTCATATTCGAATCACTGTGCATACACGATTTGAGGATATATGCTGAGGCCGACGGCGGGAAACTGTTCCATTACCGTGATGATAAGAACAATGAGATCGATGCGATTGTAGAGGATTCTGAAGGAGGATGGTCGGGTTTCGAGATTAAACTCGGTACATCAGAGATCGATGCTGCTGCAAAGGAACTTCTTAAGATCAAGAATATGTTCTCAGATTCCGTGCCTCCGAAGGCACTTTGTGTGATCTGCGGCATGGCAACTGCCGCATACATGAGGGATGACGGAGTGTATGTGGTGCCGATAACTTCTCTGAGGAACTGATGGGTGAGGCTGAACAATTTCTGTTCACATTTTCCTTTTACCTTTGTCTCTTCGACGAATCGAGTGGAAACAATGGATCAGTAGGTAATTCATCCCACAAAAAGAGTATTGCAATCTTCTTTTTTGTATAAAATTGTTAAAAAAGAGTATTATAATCCTATTTATATCAGTATATTGATAGGATATCATGCAGGAAATCCTGAGGGCACAGTACATATCGGAACTTGAAGAGTGGAAAGACAACCCTGATGTGGTGAAAGTTATTCTCGGTGTAAGACGTTCCGGTAAATCCGTAGTCATGGAACAGTTTGTCAGAAGGATCATATCGATAGGTGTTGACCGTATGGACATCGTTCACATCAACTTCGAATCCTCAGATTACGACAGTATCCGTAATTATCGCGACCTTAATCAGTACATTGCGAAAAAGATAAAGAGGGACAGGAGGACATACATTTTTCTTGATGAAGTACAGAAAGTGGATGGATGGGAGCATACTGTCAATTCTCTTATGGCGGATTATGATGCGGACATCTACATCACCGGTTCTAATGCATATCTTCTTTCGTCCGAATTGTCAACTTATCTTTCGGGCAGATATGTGGAGATATCCGTACTTCCGTTCTCATTCAGAGAATTCCTCGAGGGACATCCGGTCACTCTGAATATCGACAGAAATGAGCGGTTCCAGCAGTATCTTCGTACAGGAGGGATCCCTTTGACTGATCCCGATAAAGGGGACAGATACAATTCGATGATTCTTGAAGGTATCTACAATACTGTTTTGGTAAAGGATACAGCAACGAGAATGGGAATAAGGGACCTTTCAGGACTGGATTGTATTGCGAGATTTCTTATGGACAATACAGGGAATCTCACCAATGTGGATAATATCGTAAGATCCACCGGGCTGGCTAAGAAGACAGTGACGAAATACATACATTCTCTGATCGAATCTTTCATCCTATACAAAGTGGAAAGGTATGATGTGGTCGGAAAGAAACTGCTGAAAACACATGAGAAGTACTATCCTGTGGATACAGGACTTGCCAGAGCGATATTGGATAGGGGTATCTCTGATACATCGAGGCCGTTGGAGAACATCGTATTCCTGGAGCTCATCCGCAGAGGATATCGCGTACGTGTCGGCTCCTTCAGAGATAAAGAAGTGGATTTTACAGCAGAAAAGGAGGGAAGGACGGAGTACTATCAGGTTACATTGTCTATGTTGGACAGCGAAACATTCGACAGAGAGATCCGTTCATTGAAATCGATTGATGATAACTATCCGAAGACCATCCTGTCTTTGGATCCTGTTATCGTGGATGTACCTGACGGTCTGATCCACAGAAACGTCATCGAATGGCTGTTGGATGGATGATCGTTTTGGATATATCATTACAGAAGCGATCGTGACTTTGACATCAAACCTGTTTTCGTAGAAAAATGATTATTTGTCGAAGTCATGACAAGTCCATTCGTCAGATAAATTATTTAAAATTTGAAAAATCACTGCAAATTGCAGTAAGATTTCAATAAGAACATCTGGAGTATGAAGTTCGGGAATAACTTAGTCTGTTTTTATCAGAATTCATCCGACAATAGGAAATCGATGATGTTCAGATGCCTCATCCCATCACGAGACATATCGAATCCATCCATCGAAAGCACATATTTCGGATAATTGTCATCTATCTCCTTCAAAGAATTGAATTCCCTTCCTATTACATCGTCATCTGACAGAAGATAAGCAACCTGGATGTACATTCTGTTATTGTTCTTCGATGCTATGAAATCCACTTCAGATCTGGATGTCACTCCAACGAATATGTCATATCCTCTTGCAATGAGTTCGTTGTATACTATGAGTTCTAATGTGACCCCGATATCGGATGTTGCATCTGTGGATCTGACATTCCTCATTCCGGGGTCT
The DNA here is from genome assembly GCA_045600635.1 of Candidatus Methanarcanum sp. GTDB lineage: Archaea > Thermoplasmatota > Thermoplasmata > Methanomassiliicoccales > Methanomethylophilaceae > Methanarcanum. The sequence continues at coordinate 3,206 of JAZRYJ010000066.1, read as the reverse complement.
GCCGCAAAGTATTTCTCTGTCGAGGACAGGATCCTTTTTCCTTTGGTATCGAATCTTTTCACACGATCGATCATCAGAGAGCTCACTGCGTATGATACGTAATTGTATACCGTTTCCGTTGATTTCGGCATATTGTTTTTTCTCAGATATTCGACGACATTGTTGACAGAGAACAATCTGGATGAATTATCCATAAGGTAATCTGTTATCCTTACGAGTATTTCCGGAGATTTCACTTTGAATCTTTCGACAATGTCCCTTGCAACTATCGAATCATACACATCGGAAAGATATGCGTTCACACCGCTTTCGTCATCAATTGAAAATCTCTGCGGAAGCCCGCCGTATCTCATATAATCTTTGAAATCTGCATCTTTGCCGTTGAGGGAAAGGAATTCCTTCATTTCTTTGAATGTGAAAGGCTGTATCCTGAATTCCACATATCTTCCTGTGAGTTCTGTTTTCAATTCAGATGACAATAATTTTCCATTGGATCCTGTGATGAATATGCTGCAATCATGTGTCGCTCTGAGTGAATTGATGGTATCTTCAAAATCATCGATTTTCTGGATCTCATCGAAGAAGATGTATGTTCTCTCATCTTCATGCATGGTTGTTCCGCTATCGTGATGATAAGAATAACGAGGTGGATGCTATCGTAGAGGATCGCAAAGGCGGATGGTCCGCTTTCGAGATCAAACTGGGTGCAGGTGAGATAGACGCCGCTGCGAAGAATCTCCTTAAAATAAGGGACACATTCTCGGCGACGGATTCTGAACCTCCCAGGGCGCTGTGTGTGATCTGCGGTCTGACCACGGCAGCATATATGAGGGATGATGGTGTACATGTCGTGCCGATCACATCGTTGAAAAATTGATCGTCATCATCTCATATTCTTTTGTTCCGCTTTTGTGTGGAGAGTCTCCATACTGTAACAGCATCAATTCGAAAATGATCGCATCTTATTGCTGAGTGATCGTGAAGGATATTCAAAATCGTGCTTTGGGCAACAGACTTTGAATCTGTAATATGGTTGACCCGGGCTATGGGGAACCCGAGTCGGAGGAAATTCATTCCACTTTCTTTCTCAGAATTTCTCTTTTCCGGTTGGAAAGTTTCATCAGTTTATTGCATACGGCGGTGATGTTCTCCTCATCCTTGTTCTCAACACATCTGATGAGTTCCTCGGATACGGATATCAGTTCGTCATCGATCATTTTGGTCTCGTCACAGGATCTGGTCGGAAGACTTCTTACTTCATCGTATGTTTTCTCTATCGTTTTGAAGAAATCCAGGCCTTTTGCATTGTCCATTGCGTTCTGCATATTGGGATACAGGATCGTAGTGAATTCTACATTTGTATAATTCCAGTATATGTGCGGGCATATGGAACTGAAAAAGGAGTTCGTATATTTTGTATTTGAATAAATGACCAGGTGTATCAAGCAACGAGGTCAAGATATAAGAAAACAGCCAACGTATATTTTGTTGAAGATTCATTGATTCATTAGTTGCAGTTCAATATCCCTCTGATCAATGGCGTAGATACCATGTGCATTTCTTCTTGTTTATTTTCATTGTTTATTGTCCACATCAATCTGCAGCATTCTTTGTATTCTTTAGAATTTAAGTCTTGTTTTTTGTTTTTGAAATATACTGCCAGCAGATAGATCTTATGATCATATATGCAGAATATTATTCTCGCAGGATTATTACCTCCGGCACATTCGCATTTGAATTTCTTTTGTTTCTTGAAAACATATTTGGGGCAATTGAAATCGCTTTTTTGTATGTTTACCCAGCCACCTTTATCTATTTCTCTTTTTTTCGCAGTTGATACTTTCGCTTTTAACTGTTTTATAAATATTTCAAACGAATCTGAAAAACATTGATACTTATCATTTGCAGATTTGTAGTCTTTGAAGAATGAATCCGTATAGAATACATCAATATTGCTCATTTTTATCAAACCTCGTGTATTTTGTACGATAAAAAGTGAAATCAGGATTCAATTCCTGACCTTCATATGATACCATCCACGGTATGTCTTTTTTAGATTTTTTCATCAGATTCTTTGTATCGAGATCGATGTTATCTTTTATCGTTTCACGTATCGTTGACGTCTCAGTTTCATTAAGAGCATTGTCACACACATTCAGTTTTAATTCTGTTTTCACGATGTTGATATTCCCATTCATATCGCATAATTTTTCATCAGTGATCAGATCGTCCATTGCATCGCAGAAACGAGTCGGCATAGGACCTGATTTCAGATGTACATATGTTGCTCCGGAAATTGTTCTGTCATAAAGTTCATAGTGATTGAAATCACACAGATAGCACAGTATCGAAAGTCCTCTTCTGTCGATCGGGGGCAGTGCATCACGATCATTGACGCTACTTACAATGAACACTATCATAGATTTGAATTTATCATAGTCCCATTCAGTTTTTTCAGCCATTCAATCACTCATTTTTGTTTGCAATAGAGTATGTCTTCATTTTCATCCTTAATCGAGTCCCATTTCGGAGATTTGCGTTTTAGACTCGGGTATGTTCTTAAAAGATGTTTTTGATTTTTGTAACCATTATCAAATGTCGTATCACTTTGAAATAAATACCCGTCTATATCTATGACATTCCATGCATGTCCCGGTTTGACGTTGCGTTTTTCTTCTTCATTGCTGAATAGCTTGCTATAGCCTTTTATTGGCAAGTTGGTTTCATCATTAGGATATTTTTCTTCTTCATTCATTCCATTTGCAACTGCAATATCCAGAGTTTTATTACATTCCAATAACATTTTGTCTGGATTTTCTGTTTTGCCTGTAATTGTGTAACATTTTACGCCAAATGAATTTAGCAGTATGTTGTTGGCAGCCGAAAACGATGCGCAAACACCACGATTGAAAATCAAAATGCCTGTAGCACGGAATACATCCGTATCTAGCATTCCTGCTGACGGATTTAGATCGTATGTACAATTATTCATCATCCATTTGTCCACGGCAGCCATTATTTGAATGTCTGAAGATCTTGGACCGATGCGGAGACTGTTATGTAATTTACGTGACTTCGACATATTGTGATGATGTCGGGCAAAAGCGGATAGCTAACGCTGATGTGTTGCGAAATCAACTATTTCATAGATTCATTCGCTTATGTAACCTAACAGATATTGTGGATTGATCTGCAGTGCGTCAGTG
>JAZRYJ010000065.1:0-11336 GCA_045600635.1 Candidatus Methanarcanum sp. | reverse complement strand
TGGAATCCATCGGTTTTCCCCAGATGATGAGGATGTACGAAGAAGCGCATTCAAGACTGCTGAACCGCCGTATACGAGGAGTACGTACGGTGGTGTGAGAGGACGGTAATCGGGTTAGCCCCGATTACCTCCTACTCGATTCTTAATAATTGTTTTTACCGTAGACCTATAGGACCTTATCGAATGCTCTGAAACCGTGGGATTCCATTCTTTCATTAATTCAATCATGTGTTCTATGCATTTTTCATCTGTATCGAATCTCTTTTCCCAGTATTCTGCGGGTTTTTTCTCCACAAACATCGGGTTTTGTATATTGTTAGTTTTCATTGTCATCACTGTAAGTAATTACTTATCGAATACAATGAATTTATACTATAAAAACTTACCTTTACCCACTGTACCGTTAGTATATGATGACAAATATTTATAATAAAACATTATTTGTTACTTAATGAGTGAAAAATCCGGTAGAGTGAAAAGTGAAACCAGAAAAGTGATGGTGACACTTCCAAAGGATGCATCAGTAATGCTACATTTCATGATGCTAGACAATAATTTGTTTTACAACAAGGCATCTTTTATCATATTTACCATGCAAAGTGTATTATTTAAAATGAAAAAACACACTGTAAAACTCGAAGATGATGATACAGATGATGTTAGCGAGATAAATGACAGTGAAGTGGGATGTTTTAGAAATTATGTATTTTCTGACCAGTATATGATTAAATGCTATGGCAGAAAGGATGACAAAGAAAGCATACTAGTGATAGTGCCTTCCGGTGTGCTTGATGGATTAAGTGAATGTATAAAATCAAAGTACCCTGATGATGAAATATCTTTGAAAGATCTAGCAAGGTATTCTATGATGTACTATCATGACGTGATGCTATTGGGCGGAATGAGGACACGCTATACATATTCAAAGGCCATTGATACGATAGGTAAAGATGCCTTTGATAATGAAATAAAAAATATTGTGCCGAGGCCTAAAGAACACATTGGCTCCAGGGGAATAATTACAATATAATACAAAATAAAATCATAATAATGTCAAGTAATATCCAGAAATGCACCTATGTACAATCTAATGATTGCTTCTAAATATAGATAATTAATTCTTGTTAGTCGGCTTTTGCAATATTAGTATATTCTCTCTAATTTGATACCTATGTGATGTTGAATTTTTCATTTGCCACAATTCTATTTCTGGATTTATATATCCAACTGCAACACCAATATCTCTTAAATGTTCAGCAGTTTTTATGTGCACCATTTTAAATGCGTGCGAATCGCTTATCAGTAATGCTATTTTTCCACCTGGTTTCAATACCTTGTACAATTCAGATAATGTCTTGTACATGCCTCCATAATATTCCCAAATGAGTTTTGTATACAATTTTTCAAACCCACTTGTAGCACCATCTAATATCAATCTTTTTTCAATTTCATCTGTAATTTCCTTTATGTTATCAAATTTTAAAACACATTCTTTATCATTCGAATCTTTGTATACATTAGTGGTGGAAGATACAAGCATCCTCTTTTTTATCACTTGGAATTCTTTTAAATTATTTGCCATACCCTCAAAGATCAGTTCTAATTTTGAATGCTTTGTATATTCATGGTCGCCAGGATATGGCGGAGATGTTATTATCAAAGATATTGAATTCTCGTCTATGTATTTGCTTGCATATCTTGAATCGCCCAATAATGACTCGGATGACGTGCGTTTTTGTTCCTCGGATACAGATTCTAAATCATAAATCATCGATAACATTTTTCTATAGTATATATTCGCTACATCTGCTTCTTCTTTTCTTTTTATTACGCCAAAACCAGGGCCATATCTGATGTTTGACACTTCTACCAATATTGATGATAATGCGAACAAAAACAATTTTTTATTATTGTCTGAAATGTTTAATAAATTAATATTACTTTTAATAATATCCAATAGAACTAATGCTCTATCAGTTATGTACCTTTCCTCCATTCCATCTGGTCTGCATTTATTTGCCAATTCTTTTAAATTATTTTTATCAGAAAAATTTGTATCTCTAATACTTTTTTTTACAGATGCCATCAATTTGTACAATTCTAATTTTAACGTATCTACATCATATTCCCAGTTTAATTTCATCTTTGCAGCATATATCATAAAGTCATTTGCATCAATACCAAAAGATTTGATTTTGTTTAGTTTACATACTAACTGGGTTGTCCCCGATCCTGCAAATGGGTCAAGAACAATATCATTACTGTTTATACCCTCCCTTTTTATCATATATTCTGGAAAAGATGGCGTATATCCTAGTACAAAATTATACCAATCATGAAATGGATAACCGTTTGATGATGACGATTTTCCATTGTATGTTGATATTATAGGCCTTCTGCTATCATTTTTCAACAACTCTTCACATACAGGACATACTGTTCTTGTTGGTGGATGGTATGTATTTGGCATAGTTTCACATTATTTTTTCCACGATTCTATATTAGGTATTATGTTAACATCAATGTACCTAGTTGGTACTAACTTGTCATTTTCGTAATTAAGAACTGTTAATCTTATACCGTGTGGCACCATTACGGCCGCGAGAGGAATTACATTAGTAGTCGGTCTTTTTGTTTTAAAGGTTTTATATTGACCTAACATCTGTTCTAAATTAATTTCATCGCCAGTACTTACTGCCTTTGCTTCAACAGCAATTAAATAATTTTTTTTTAACCACAGATACATTCCATCAATTTCATTGGGTTGCCATTTCATTGGGTTTTGAATCCTCAATACTGTACCTTTTTCTTTAAACAATGCTTGTGAAAGAATATCGCAATAATCTATTGCTGAAAATAGTGCACCTTCGTCATTTGAGAGATAATTTAGTATTTCCGGAGGAATTACATTTTTTATTTTCACTTTTTCCGATCTATTTTCATCCCATTTAAGCCATGAATGAAGTGCATTACCTACGCCCACATATACGAATTCACCACAATAACTATTGCCATCGCCAACTGGCCCAGTTTTTTTTCTAATGTCGTATCCTTTTTCAATAATTGACTGTGGCAATCTTTTTTCTATACCTCTATCTTTTCTTGTCAGATCCAATACTGTATTAGAAATTGATGCAGGTTCGATAATTTCACAATACTTGTATGCGTCTGATACATCGCGCAATGAAAATGAAACGTTCTTACCAATCGTAAATTTGCCTTCTTCCAACATCTTATAGAACACCCTCTCTAGTATTGGAAACTTTTTCGACGAATATGATTTATCTTTATATTGATGTGACACAACATCCAATAGTTTCCTTCGTTTGTATATCTTAATTTATTTTATGTACATAATGTGAATTATTTATTTTTAATGCATAAAATAATAGTCGCATAATGACAACCCCTACTGTAAAGGCACGTGCAAGGCGCGGTACGAAATCTCTTGAGGTAACAATACCGACAAAAATAGTACGCGATATGGGAATTAATGAAGGAGATATTTTCCTAATAACTACAAATGACCGGAAAAATGAATTAATAATTACGTACAAAAGAGTGTATATGCAAAATTGATTTGTTGAAAAGAAAATAGCACACAAACAAGGGGATATTACTTCAATAAAGGGAACCCTTCCTTGAAATATCATGTGATGTCCTTGTTTGAATGATTATGTCCGATAATTACGCCTTTGTTTGAAACACCCATTGTTTGAATTGTTTAAATGCGCAATCAATATCCTTATTAAGGCATAATGAACAATCCTATTTTGATCGGAAGTTTTACTTTTTACGTGCTTCCCTTTCACAACAATACTACATTCATAGTACCTGTTTACATATGAACAAAATAAGAAAGAAGAAAAAAGTTTCTGAATTAATTTATTCAATTCATTGCACCATGTTTCTTATAATTTTGATGTATGGTCATGATTGCAAACTACAATGTACAACATCATGAACACCTCACTTTTTCTTTACATAGTAGATGATGTCACCAATAAAGATTTGTTATTCATTTTATCACACTGCACAGTCATCCACAAGGGATCTTTATGAAGTTTCCAGAGTGTTGAAGCGATAAATAATGTTGCGTACGCGCGACCGCAATATGACGGATTTTGTCGATCGATATTTATCCTGAAAAATTAGATGATAGTACTGATAAGCCAATAATTTGAATTTTAGGTACATTCTCCATTTTTTTCAATGAAGATTCGGTTTATTCTTGGGACTCATTGTTTACGTAAATGCGTCATTTTGTTGTTATTGAACTATCATATTGGAATATGGCATCGGTATTATTGATTTCGTATAGACCTACTGGATATCCCTCTGGCTGAAAATCAATAAAACCACTATGAAGTTGTTTTTGTGAACTGATGGCGATTTGGACTGTGTATTGTCTGATCCCCTGGATATTATACAGGGCGGTACATTTGCTGTCAGAATAATACAGTCGCAGATTGCTGATATTGACAAGAGAAGACCCGACAGGGTTGTCAAACACTTTCAGAGAAATGGCACATTTCGCACCTTCCTTCATGAACTGTGCAGTCAATACAAAACGGACAGTTTTTTTACGATATGACTTCGATAGCATAATCATTATCAATATCATGCAGATTCTGAAGGGCTTTTTGTTTCCCTTTCGGAGACTGACGGTTTGAGCATGGAATATAATGTCAGATCTGTACCAGGCACTGTAACTGTGTCTTTCAGTTCGAATCCGAGGTGTTCGTATATAGGTACGTTTTTTGGTTTATATGTCTCCAGATAGCATTTCGCATCGATGCTGTCCAGGTATTTCAATGCGGGTTTCATGAGTGATGAACCTACGCCTTTTCCATGTGACTTGTGACGTACCATGAGTCCGTAAAGGTACCATGCGTCCTCTCCACCGACCCTCTTTCTCACATCGTCTGCGAACTTCCCGGTCTCATCCATTCTTTTTATCACACCGAGGCCGTTCTTTGCAAGAATCCTGAGAGCTCCGTTAAGTATGTACTTCATATTGCTGGTGGGTTTCGCATCAGGTGGAACGAAGAATGCCACACCGTTAAAGTCCGCGCTGTCAGAGATGACGATCCAATCATTTTTTTTACATTTCGCTTCTATGCCGTATCCTATGCCTGCGACCATCCCTCCATGCCCTTTGCCACTGATATATTCGAACAGAGGATAATCGGTGAATGCATCCCATGCGCATTCTTCCACCTTCCGATATTCATCTTTGCTGACGATATGCACACCTGACAGTTTCGGTTTTTGGTTCATGGGATATGATACGGGCTTTGCAGATATAACGGTTAAGTCACCGTATTGATGAGTTCATGAACAATTGAATCATATAAGGCGTATGCATCATTCTGCTTTATGTGGGTGCCGATATTATGGACACACGATGCCGACCCATACCTCATTGGCGACAGGTTATTTATCATCGCGATGCCGTGTGATGATTGGTAAAATCGTATGCATACGGCCTCTGGCGTGATAGGATGGAAAAAAGATCGTTTTTAACAATGATGTTGCTACTCTGTGCAATCGTTGCATGTGTATCATTAACATGTGCAGTTCCTGCAGAATCGGCAAATGCATCCGAGAGTTCAGTGAACAACCCATTGTGTTTCACTGCATTGGATGATACTGAGATAGATTATGTGATGAGGGGATCGCTCACAGACATCCACATACAGATAAGTGTGGATGGTTCCGAATGGGAAGATTGGGAAGAATATAGTCCATTCGAACTGAAAGCAGGAGACGTAAGATACGTGAGGAATACTGAAAATACACTCTCTGTTTCGGAATCTGATTATTTCTCATTCGATGTCGGACAGGTGACTGTTTCCGGCGATGTATCGTCGATGATAAATTATGCACCGTTGTCGGATTATTGCTATTATGAGTTGTTCTGCTGTTGTGATGGTCCGTTGGATTTGTCAAAATTGGAACTCCCGGCCACAGTACTTGCACCTCATTGTTATGAGCGCATGTTCTATGGTAATCACGTAGATTTTGTGCCGATCCTCCCTGCAGATAAACTTGTGGACAGTTGTTACCGTGAGATGTTCAGTGAATGCAGTATGATAATTGAGCTGAGATGCTTTGCGACGGACATATCTGCGAAAGATTCGACAAAAGATTGGCTGCGTGGAACAGGAGTACATGAATTCTATGCCCCTGATCTATACATATGGAGCTATGGTGATTCGGGAATCCCAGACCATTGCCATGCTTGGTCCAGCTACAAGGTTACATTGAATCCCGGTCTGGACGGAACGGTCACACCTGCATATATGATGGCGGATTTCGGAGTATTGGTGTCCGAACTCCCGATTCCTGTGAAAGAAGGTCTTGTGTTCGACTGTTGGGTCACAGAGGATGATGAGAAGGTCGACCAGTCATACGTATTCGACAGGAACACAGAGATATATGCTGCATGGAACGGAACGGGACCGACGCCTCTTCCTGATGAGAAGGACACGATGCCTGCGGTCATCGCCATTTCAGCAGTTATTGTGATCGCATTGCTCGGCGGAGCGGTCAGTATCATCAGAAAGAAGTGAAACTGTCTACAGGGGAGCTGTGCTCCCCTTAATACTGCTCTGCTCGAAATTCAATATATTCTCACTCTGCCGTATTCTTGTTTATATGAAACATTATCAGCATATATCATTGCGTAATATTATATTTGCAGTCATAAATCTGGTAGCGCTATGGAGAAAAGAACAGCGGTCATATTGGCATTTGCAGTCACAATTCTCTGGGGTTCGATGTGCGTTGTATCAAATTATCTTGAGCAATGCGGCATCATCTCAATGGATATTGCATTTCTGAGATTGGGATTGACCTCTGTCATTTTATTCTTTGTCTTGTTGATATTCGACAGGGAATCATTGAAGATCAAGAAGAAGGATCTGTGGATATTTCCTGTATTCGGATTCTGTGAGTTCATTTCTGAAGTACTCATATTCAAAGCGATGTACTACGTTCCGTCACCTATTGCAGTGCTTCTCCAGATGACCAGTCCGTTCTACATCATGATCTTGTCCTATTTCATTTTCAAAGAGAAGATAACCAAGCCGATGATAATCGCAGCGATTATCGCCATCATAGGATGCTTTTTTGCAACCATGGATGACGGAAGCGGAACGATGAATATAATCGGAATATTGGCCGGAATCGGTTCCGGAATCGGTTATGCACTGTATGTTATAGGTTCCAAACTGAGTATGGATAGAGGATATTCCCCGCATGGAACGCTGTTCTATCTGTTCTTCTTCGGTGCATTGTTCTCCATACCGACCGCTGATCTGGGGCACATAGCAGAAGTGATATCAGTCGATTGGAAGGCTGTAATCAGTATAATCGTTCTCGTCGTATTCATGACTCTGATTCCGTATTATCTTACGAATGTCATCATTCAGGTACTCGGTCCGACCACAACGTCGATATTGGAGCTTATGGAGATAGTGTTCTCATCTATATTCGAATATTTCTTCATCGGACGCATCATCACCGGATGGAACATATTCGGAATGATACTGATAATGTTGGCCATAGTGATAATGAATGTGGGTACAGTCTACATATTCAAGCGTCTCAGAGAGAATAAAGGGAACGGAGAATCGGCATAGCGTTCAGATCAGTTTAAGGATATCCGCATTGGTGATTATCCCGGTTATTTTTCCGTTCTTCTGAACAAGTATGGCATTACAGTCGTTCATCATCTTGGTCACGATATCCATCGACAATGTATGCGGAACAACAGGATATGATTCATCCATCACCTTGCTCACACGCATGGATTTCAGTTCGGCCATTGTAATCCCTTTTGTTATCAATTCGAATATGTCCTTCTCAGATATGCTTCCGGCGGGAGCATCTCCGTCGAGCACCGGCAACTGCGAATATCCTGTTTTCTTCATCACTTCGGTGGCCTCATGGACTGTGGAATCGACCTGTATCGATACGATGTTCTTCGACATCACATCTTTTGCACATTTTCTCGAATGTTCATGCTCATCCATCTTTTCCAATGTATCGAATAGTTTCACAACAACATCATAGCTGGGAGAAATGTTTCCTCTCTCGATCTTAGCAATCGTGCTCTGACTTATTCCAGATGCTGAAGCCAATTCCGATTGGGTCATGTCACGAGCTCTCCTCATCTTCTTGATGTCAGACGCAGGCGGGAATTTCATGATTTTAAATATCATTATTCCTATAAGAATATTTTTGGTAATATCATTTATATATTCTGCGAATAATGCAACAATATTGGATTTTGAAAAGTGATTCGAAATGGCAAAGAAGAATATTTACGTTGAGGACATCAGAGAGACGCCTGTTCCGCTCGGAAAGGTAGAGCTTGTTGAGAGGAAAGGTATCGGACACCCGGATTCAGTCGCAGATGCACTCGCAGAGGAAGTCAGCAAAGCACTCTGTAAGATGTATATCAAAGAGTTCGGACATGTTCTCCATCACAACACTGATGAGACACAGATCGCAGCAGGACAGGCTATGCCCAAATTCGGCGGAGGATGTATTATCGATCCGTCATACATCCTGCTGGTAGGACGTGCGACGACCAATATAGAGAATGTGAAAACAAAAGACATCCAATCTTTGCCATGCAAGCCCACGGCATTGAAAGCAGCAAGGAACTATCTCAAGAAGACATTCCCGAATCTTGATGTAGATTCAGATATCATCCTGGATGCAAGGCTCGGACAGGGATCCGACGATCTGAGAGGGGTGTACAGTTCATCCAAAGTTCTCGCTAACGATACATCATTCGGTGTCGGATATGCTCCCTATTCGCTTACAGACACACTCGTTCTCAAGACCGAGGAGTATATCAACGGTGCAATGAAGAAGAAACTGAGGGAGACAGGGCAGGATGTCAAAGTAATGGCGTCGCGTGTCGGGAAGGATCTCACTCTGACGGTCGCATGTTCGATGGTTGACAGATACATTGAGGACAAGAGTGCATACAAATCGGTGATCGAGCAGACATATGAGATGATCAATGAGAATGCATTGGACATCATCGGTGACAATGATATCAACTTCAAATTGGATCTTAACACAGGTGACGATTACAAGAGGAATGTGTTCTATCTCACATGCACAGGACTTTCACAGGAGATGGGAGACGACGGTTCAGTGGGAAGGGGTAACAGATGCAACGGTCTGATCACACCTTACAGACCGATGTCCATGGAAGCAACATCAGGAAAGAATCCGATTACACACATCGGAAAGATATACAATGTGATGTCAAAACTCATCGCAGAGGATGTTGCAAAGAAAGTCTCACCTGAGGTCGAGGTACGTGTGAGGATACTCTCACAGATCGGAAAACCGGTCTCACAGCCCCTCAACTGCAACGTCCAGCTTGTTTCAGCCACTGATAACAAGAAGATCGGCAAGTGGAAGCAGGAAGCTGAATCCATTGCATTCGACTGGCTTGACAATGTTGACAAGGTCACAAAGCTCATTATCGACGGAAAAGTAAGGACATTCTGAGATGAAGATAATAGAGGCGCCACAATACGGACCGATGTTCAGGTTCACCGATGCGAACGTCTATTGGGCATTATATCTGCTCTCCAGCGGAAAGAGGATGGGCAGAAAGAGATTGGCCGAAGAGATAGGCGTGGGCGAAGGGAGTATGAGGCGCATAATCGAATCCCTCCGGGACTGGGAGATGATAACCATCAAACAGACAGGTATCACGATAACCAGGACCGGATTGGGATTCCTGAGCGATGTACCGATTGAAGTTGCGGACATCGATCTCGGTGATGCTGTGATGGGTTCATATCAGCAGGCCATTGTCGTGCGTGGCGTGGCCGATAAGATACAGAACGGAATGCAGCAGAGAGATGCAGGAATAAAGGTGGGTGCAACAGGCTGTACGACTGTCGTTCTCCGTGACGGGAGACTCATGGTCCCTCCGGATTGGATTCTGGATATTGAACGTCCTGAAGTGGCGAAGAACATCTATGAAAAGGCGAAACTTACCGAAAAAGATATTCTCATAGTCGGATCTGCGAATGATAAACATACGGCTGTTGTTGCAGCGTTGACAGCGGCATTCGAGCTGTTCTGATGAAACATCTTCTTTTCGACTCTGTATTCTCTCAGAGTAAGATGATTTTACAGAAAGGGATTGACGGAATAGAATTATTGACAGATTTTGACGGTACTTTCAAAACACTCTATGACAAGTCAGAAGCTGTGCATCTTCCCTATGCCATCGATTGGTACGGCATATGGTCCGGAAAAAGAGAAAGGACGGATGATGTCACCGACCACAATATCAAATATATGTATTACGGGCTGACGAAGGAGGAAATGGCGGAGAATCTGTATTCAGCAATATCCAATGCATCAAGATTCGATCCTTCATACGGGGTATTGCATGCATCCAATACGAATTTCGATGAGATAACATTCAAACAGCATTCTGAATCCAGTAATGAGATACTGTCAGCATTCACTGAATTGGTGAATGATGCAGTATCGAGATTCCCGAACGGGGAACCTCCGTTCAGGATAGCATTCGAGAATCTATGGTGGCCAGGACTGAGATTGCTGGATAACTCTGACTACAGATATCTTTCAGACAGGATAGAATTCGAGAACTGGGGCATATGTCTGGACACAGGACATCTCCTAGTAGCAACCGAAAGTTCTGTATCTGAAGAGAAAGCGGTAGAACTGCTTGACAGTATCACAGACGGATATTCAAAGGATCTGATGGATTCCATAGTGACGATACATCTTCATCTCAATACATCGGCCGAATTCATGAAGAATCTTGAAGCTCCGGAAGGATTTTATGATCTAGGGCACATGGATCGTTATACGACTTCGTACAAATTCATCTCGCAGATGGATGAGCACCGTCCGTTCACTGACAAAAGGATAGTGGACATAGTGAATAAGATCTCACCTGAGTTCATCAACCATGAGATGGACTCCCCCGATGTAAGTAAAAGGATCGATAATTTCTTCATCCAGCGCAGTCTGTTTCCATAAGATTTCCTGTTAGTCAGATATTTATATTGCGATAATATCTCACGATTATCAACTGGGCAGGTAGATCAGTTGGAAGATCGTTACATTGGCATTGTAGAGGTCGCGAGTTCGAATCTCGCCCTGTCCACTCATCTGATTTGAAACCTTAACTCCGCAAAATAGGGAATATGTTGAGACAGAGGGCCTTGTCTAACTTTTCAAGTTTGGAGGGAATCTCATAGTCTATGGTTCCAGATTCCATCATTACTGCGTAGGCCTTGGAATATGTGAAAAGAACG
>JAZRYJ010000064.1:0-8658 GCA_045600635.1 Candidatus Methanarcanum sp. | reverse complement strand
AAATGATGGCGTCTCGCGGATCGGAATGAACGTTTCGGCACAATGGTATACGCAAATCGCGTTTCGAAACGGTTAAAGTGCGATAGTTTTATCAATTTTCTTGAAAATAGGGTGTTGAAGGCTACTTTTTAATTGAAGAATTTTTTTATCGACCTTTCCGGTGTGCGGAACTGTCGGTTTGTTTCTTGTCATGAATATGCCACTCTTTTAAAGAATATAATATCTACCCGTAACACAGTTGGTACGGCATCGATAATTGACATCAAAGTAACGATTTCAGCAAAAAGAATGAACCACAGCCGTACTGTCGATTCACTCCGTCCTTCTCGGATGCCCGCAGGATTTCTTGCCCTCAGGACACGGCCCCCTTACGCACGGAGGACCTGCGGTCTTGAATATGGTAGGTGACACCTCCCTGCACAATCTGAGCATCTCATCCGCCAGCTCCCTTATCTCCCACTGAGCGCGGTTGCAGCATCTCAGACTGAACAGGTGGAGCAGTTCCCTTGCATTCATTGTGACCGTGATGTTGGTGGTACATCCGTTGGGAAGTACATATCTCGCATCCTCTGCGGGGATCTTCTCCGCCAGTTTGTTGTACGACCTCCATATCTCATCCATTATCCTGTCATACTCCTTCTTCAATTCAGGATCGTTCTCCACTGTGTGCGGAGTGACATATGTGGGTTGATTCATCGACACATACCTCTGACTCTGCTGTGAGTACGAAGCTATACGGTGCCTGACAAGTTGATGGGTGAGAGCTCTCGATACACCTTCCACGGAGAATGTGAACACTGCATGTTCTATGACAGAATGATGCCCCATGCCGACTATCCTTCCCAGGATCTTCTCCGGATTCGGATCATCTACGATCTCCATCGACGGTCTGTCCGAATAGCATGAATTGCCTGCAGCCGCGCATACGGCCTCCATATTCTGTGTGTACGCAAGGAGTTTAACTCTCATCTTCAACCCTTCTGTTCCATAATGACGAACGTACTTTATCTAATCTGTCTTTGTCAAGTATGTCCGCCAAACGTATCTTCCTTATCTCTTTATCAGAAAGCAGTTCTGCAATACCCTCGACATGAGCATCTCCCACTACAACAACGATTTCATCATATTTTTCCGTATATTCACGGATCTGATCCGCCATCTTCTTATTCCTGTCATCGACGAGTATCCTTGTGAAGGTGGGGTATCTGCGGCGCATGTCTTCGATGGCCTTGTCAGCATTCTTCGAATCGTCGATTATCTTCTGAAGATCCTTCTCCCCTCTGAAACGGTCCCTTATCGTTAACAGCCAGTATCTGAACCTCTCCTTCTTGGGCATCTCTTCCCATGCCCTCTGCAATGTGCCCAATGCATCATCATCTATGAATCCGATCTCCGCACCCACCAATCTCCCGGTCTGCACGGCGGTGAGCATCTCATTCCCCACGGAGGTGTTCCTGGATTCAGCCATCTTCTTCTGATATTCCGCGGCATGCGAGATCATCCAGCTGTCATCATCAGGTTTCTTCTCCTGACCGTTCTTCTCCTGTTCCGCACACATGCAGTTGTATCTCCTCATATCCAATTCCACGAGGACCGCCTGAGGCCATATGTGCTTGATGAAGAACATTATCGGCTCCGCTATGTTCACGACGTGGATGGTGCCGATTATGGTTATCATATCAATGATAACAGCATCTCCGATAATAATCCATTTCAAAGAACAGAAAGGATATTCTATCATCCTGTGCATCCTAAACGCATGGGTGTGCATTACGATCTCGTCATCTTCGATATGGACGGTGTCCTTACCAAAGTAAGGAGCTGCTGGGGATTCGTCCATCAGGAAATGGGTGTGAATAACGAGGATTCATTAAAAGCATTCATCGACGGTGAGATTGATGATGAGGAATTCATCAGGCGGGATGTGAAGCTCTGGATGGACAGGGATCCTGAATTCGGGGATAAAGACCTCATAAGGATACTGAGGAACATGCCTCTGATAGACGGTATCCAGGAAACTGTCGCATGTCTGAAATACAATAACATGAAAACAGTGATCTGCAGCGGAGGATTGTGGATCGCTGCCGAGATGATTAAGAACGATTATGAATTCGATGACTGTGCTGCCGTCGAACTCGTGAAAGATGAGAACGGACATTACACCGGCGAGAGCATAAGGAACGTTACATTGATGGATAAGGGTATACGCACTGAACAGTTCATCAGAGACTTCGGAACTACACCTGAAAGGACTGTTTCTATAGGCAATTCATACACTGACATCAAGATGCTGGAGAAAACCGGATTGAAGATCGCATTCAACCCCATCGATGATGAAACGATAAAAGCAGCGGATCATGTCGTAAGAAGCAGTAACATCTCAGATGTCCTCGACATCATCCTCGAAGTCAAGGATAGGGACTGACTTCTCTTTCATCTTTCCGTATATCCTGACGATGTCACGTGCTTCTGCTGTTCCTTTTGAAACGAGCTTGTCACGTGTCTTTATCGCATGGATGAAACAATCCATATCAGAAAGCGAGAGCATCTGTCCTATGATGAATTCATCATCAGGTTCGGCCTCCACACGTCTTGAGTAGCTCTTACGGTTGTTATTCACGGTCACTTTCAGATTGAGATTGTCGAACTGCTGTGCCCAGATGGTCCTGACATCTTCGGTCTTGGCCTTCTTCTTCCTCTGACCTTCGCCGAGATCGATAGCACACACTCTGAGCCTTCTTCCGTCCTCCAGGAAGAACTCATCCCCTAATGCGATGGATTCTCCTTCTTCCAATTCGGTCTCTGATTTCTCAGAATTAGGGCCGTCGCTTATTATGACGGGAACTTTGAACATCTTCGGAATCTTCAACGTAGCGGAGAATGTGTTACCGCATTCAGTACAGCGGAATGTACCTTCAAGGGATGTCTTTCCCATTCTTCCTTTCAGTACATCATGCGTTGTGTAATCATCACATTTGACACAGTCGTAGATGATCTGTTCAGGCGTCTCCCTTGTCATGTTATCCCTCAAATCTTGAACGGTGCACCGTGTCCCGGTACTATCACATCGGCGTAGTCGCATATCGTCTTAATACTTTTCATGGAAAGATCCTTGCACACATGCAATCCTGGAGGGACATTCTTCCTTATGTTATCCTCCAAAGGCACAGCATCTCCCGCGATGACGTATCTTCTGTCCACCCCATCGACGAATACACTCATTGAATCCCATGTATGTCCGGGAGTGTGTCTCAATTCGACGCCTTTTGCAATGGTCGCATCCCCTTCTATAACTTCAGCGCCCTTGAATGTCCTGTCTTCACCTGAATGGATCAATATCTTCGCATTCGGGAACATTTCCGTATTGCCTGTATGGTCATTATGATTATGCGTCAGAACGACTGTATCGACGTCCTTTGCGAATACACCGATTTGTTTCAGCGACATCTTCAATGCGGGCCTCATGTATTTACTGCTGGTATCCACCAATATCAATCTGTCATCCGCTCTTATCAATGTCGATGTGGAATGCGCTTCCAATATCTTTCCGTCATCATCGCGTATCAGATAGCCGATCGCAAGGACATCCAAGTAATTCATGATACCACGATACAATGCAAAGATATAACCTGGACGCCTGTTATTACAAAACATGGATTACGACCCATCCATTTCCATAGATGTCAGTGACGATGTGTATCCGCCGTCCGATGACAGCATACTTCTGATCAGATCATTGGATGTGAAGAAAGGAGACGACATACTGGAGATAGGATGCGGATCTGGAATAGTCTCAATACATTGTGCGAAGAACGGATGCAATGTCACATGCGTGGACGTCAATCGTTCGGCCGTTAAATGTACAAAGAAGAATGCTGAAAAAAATAATGTGAGATTGAATGTCTTTTTTTCAGATCTATATCAGAATGTGAACGGGAGATTCGACATCATCGTGTTCAATCTCCCTTACCTCCCTGTAGATGAACCCGGGGTGCTGGCTAAAGCATGGTCGGGAGGAAAGGACGGACTTGGTCCTCTCCCCAAACTCCTTTCAGAATCAAAAAATCATCTGAAAGAGAACGGACGTATTGTGATAGTGACATCGTCACTCATGGATCAAAACAAACTGGATTCGATGTTGTCGAAATATGAAGTGAAGAAGAAAGGGACTCTGCCCCTCTTCTTCGAAAAATTGGATGTCCTTGAGATCATCCCATGAGTTTCTTGATCTCCTGCGTCAGAAGCTCATTGGCCTTCTGACCGTCGATCTTCCCTCTCAATGCGCCCATGACAGGCCCCATAAGAGGCCCTATCGCTGCCAGTCCGCCCTTGGATCTTATGAATTCCTCACGTTCCTTCACGATCTCTGCTATGATCTTGGCCGCTTCATCCGTATCCACAGAACCGAGACCCAATTTTGCGATGGCTTTCTCAGCATCAGTGCCGTTGCACATCTCCTTCAGAAGTGCGGGCAGCGCCTCCTTTGCGAAACGGTTCTCCTTCAGCATCCCGAAGACCTGCATCATCTTTTCGTCTGTCAATACGGATGTGTCGGCATCGTCCTTCTCCAGCTCGCTGAATGTGTTAAGCAATGTGGTCGCAGCGATGCTTGCCATGTCATATTCTCTGGCGATCTTCTCGAAAAGATCATTACAATCCTGTCTGACCATCTGTCTGGCCTGCTGTGGATTGATCTTGTATTCCGAGACAAGACGTCTCTCTATCTCCTCGGGCAGTTCCGGAAGATTCGCATGGATCTTCTCCATCTTTTCTCTTGTGATCTCCGTAGGCGGAACATCTGTTTCCGGATACATCCTGGCCGCACCCGGCAATGGTCTTGAATACTTCGACGTACCATCCGGCAACGGATCACGTGTCTCCTCCGGAACTTCTTTCAATGCTGTATTCGCCCTCTCGACTGCGACCTCCAGAGCATCCTTCGCTTTCTTCTCTTTCGCTGCACACAACACGAATGCATCGAATTCTCCTGTCATCCCGAGAGATTCTTTGACTTTGTCAACATATTGCTGTTCGATTCCGTAATTCGGAAGCTCATCCGAATGGAAAATTCCCTTGACGCCTTTGGTCCTGGCCCTCTGTGCCATCTCGGCACCGAGGCGCAATGTCTTGTTATCACCGTTCATGACTCCGGCAAATCCAGGGAGGCGTACAGCAAGAACCTTCCCTTTCTCCTTGAATGCACCCTTGATCACATTGGATTCGCAGTCCTTGAAAATATCAGTGACATCAACAGTCTCGAACGGAACTTCCCTGACCCCTCTCTTCAGAAGTATGTCTTTGATTCTGAGGAGCATCTTCTGTCTCTTGACTTCATTCTCTACATACAGCGGAAGAAGTCTGAGTTCCTGGACACCTTTGATCTCGATACGGGCGCCTCCCGGGATCGAGATATTCAGGTCCTCTCTTATGGTACCGATACCGCGTTTAACCCTCTTGGTGGCGCGGAGCAATGTTCCGATCCTCAATGCGACCTCCATGCACTCCTCGGGAGTGCGTATGTCAGGGCCTGTTGCCACTTCGATCAACGGTATCCCCAATCTGTCCAGACGATATGTGATCTCTGCATCGTTGGCCTCGACCTTACGGCATGCATCCTCCTCCAGACATACTGACAATATCGTGATCTTCTTACCGTTGACCTCTATCTCTCCGTCAGTCGCCACAAGGGATGTCCTTTGGAATCCCGACGTGTTCGATCCGTCGACGACGATCTTCCTCATGAAATGCACTTCATCGACGACACGTGCGCCCAGCATATCTGAGAATATGAGTGTGGTCTCCATGGCATCCTTGTTTATCCCATGTGGCGGTTCCTCATCCAATTCCACGAGACATGATGTTCCTTCGGCGGATTGGTATCTGTATCCAAGATTCCTCTGGAATTGGGCCAATGCGGCTCTGTCGATCTCTCCTGTCTCGGATGTTGTAGGCCTCAGTCTCCTGTATACGGAGCCTTCTCCGTCATCGCACAGATGTGAATCGCAGTCACAGAACAGCTTCTTTGTGTTCAATTGCTGATGGATCTCTATTCCGCATATCAATTCCGGTTCGGCCATCAGAACTCCCTCCTGTCGCTCATCTCATTGACCAAAGGTGTGATCATCACTTTCTTTATCTCATCATTATCTTTGCAATTGGCAATGGCCCATGACAGCTTCACGAATGCTGTCTCCGGAAGCATATCATACACCGGGATCACACCGGCGTTGATCAGATCCCTTCCAACGTTATACACATTCAAGTTAGTGCGTCCGTTGAGACACTGGGATGTCATTATCACCGTTGTTCCTTTCTTCACCGAACTCTCGATCAGCGGTATCATCTTCGCATTGATGTGACCGAGACCTGAACCCTCTATCACGATACCTTTGGATTTCTCGAATATCTCCTTGAACAATTCAGGATCCATTCCCGGATAGAATTGAAGCAGCACGACGTTCTTATCCATCGCATCCTTCAGAACGGCTTTGTTCTTGCTTACGGCAGGCAATTCGAGGTTGAATGTTATCTTTCCGTCCCTGTCGATGTGTGCTGCAGGCGGGACATTGATGCTCCTGAACGCATCCCTTCTGGATGTGTGCATCTTCCTGACCCTTGAACCGAGATGTACGGCGAATGAATCGTCGCCGGATGTATCATGCATTATCACGTAAACTCCGGATTTCTTTCCCTGCGTACAGAATCTGGCGCATGCCATAAGATTGGTGGAAGCATCGGACGACGGCCTGTCGGATGACCTCTGTGCACCGACAACTATCACAGGTTTCGGAACATCAGGGAGCATGAACGACAGTGCTGCCGCAGTATATCCCAATGTATCGGTACCATGCGGTATGATTATCCCGTCAGCACCGTTGTTTATCTCTTCCGCAACAGCTTGAGCCAACTTCTGCCAGCAATCGATATCCATGTTCTCAGAGAATATTGAGAAGAGCACCTTAGCATGAACATTCGCAATCTCCCTTATTTCAGGAACCGCATTGACCATATCGGATGTCGAGAGCGCAGGATGGACCGCACCTGTCCTGTAATCCACATAAGACGCAATGGTGCCTCCGGTACCTATGAGCGTGAGTGTCGGAAGACCTTTCTTATCCTCTACTTCAACATCATTCCTTTCTCTCACGATCGGCTTATCAATGACCTCTATATTGGTACCGTCATCTATCCTGATACCGACGTTATACCCGCTCTTCATCTTCAGAACGATCACATCGGATGCACTGAATTCATGATGCGGCATCAGCATTCCGATGTACTTCTTTCCGTCTTTCTCAACTGACAGTTTGTAACCCTCGGATACTCCCAGGGACTCTAATCTCTTCGACAGCTCTGCAGAATAGGTCATGCTCTTCGCTTCTCGTATTCATTTATGGTTAAATACAGTTCGCCTGCCCTGTATCCACAGGGCAGTGCGGACATGTATGAATGGGGTCGCGAAATTATGCAGACCCCATATTGAAAAAGCGTTTTGCAGATACCTCAATCACTTCTTCCTGACGATATATGCTGCACCACCGATCAGTATGATGGATGCAATAATACCAGCAGATACTCCTGCTATCAGTACATCGTAATATTCTGAATCTTTTGTTCCGGAGTCCCGTGATACCTTCATCAGAAGGTCAGATTTGCTCATCTCGACAATATCAGCGTCACACCATTTTGAATAATTATCCGAACATTCTGACGGAACTATGATTTTCAAATCTTCACTTGTACCTGAGAATACATCTTCTCCTAATTCAGGACAATTCTTCCCTTTGAAGAACACAGTGCTCAGATTCGGACTGGTGAAAAATGCCCTATCTCCTATACTCTCAACGCCCTTGCCGATCGTGACCGAAGTCAAATATTGACAGAAGGCGAATGAAATTTCACCTATTGATGTTACGCTGTCAGGGATAACGATTGATGATGCTGCACAGATGGCAAATACATTATCTCCGATCCTCTCAACACCGTTAGATATCGTCACCGAACTGAGACTGATACAGTTGAAGAATGCGGAATTACCAACATCTTTGACAGTACCCGGTATCGTTACAGATTTAAGGCTGATACAGCCGTTGAATGCATCATCCCTGATCTCAGCAATACCATCGGAAAGTACCACTGACTCCAGATTCTTACATAAACCGAATGCGTTGATCTTTATGACCTTAACAGTACCCGGTATCGTTACAGATGTGAGAGAATTACATTGATAGAATGCATTGTAGTTTATAGACGTTACAGGATATCCCTCTAATTCATCGGGAATTTCCAGGAACCCTCCGCTACCTGTATATCCGGTGATTGCGACTTCGCCTTCATCTTCATATATGGTGTATATCAGTCCGGTATCGGAATCTTCCTCAGCAACAGAAGCATCTGATGTTCCCGCTATGCACAATGTGATGAGGAAAACAGCGATTACGGACAATGAGAACACACATAGAATTGCTTTTTTTTCTGCAATGTGTGTTCCTTGATCGCTCGAAGAAACTTGTTTCATAACCTTAACTCCGCAAAATAGGGAATATGTTGAGACAGAGGGCCTTGTCTAACTTTTCAAGTTTGGAGGGAATCTCATAGTCTATGGTTCCAGATTCCATCATTACTGCGTAGGCCTTGGAATATGTGAAAAGAACGTCA
>JAZRYJ010000063.1:0-41581 GCA_045600635.1 Candidatus Methanarcanum sp. | reverse complement strand
TGATGAATCAAAAGAAAGGGGATCGGTGTCCCCTTTGAAATCAGTTTATTTTCTGGACCTTACAATCACGAATGCAAGAGCGAACAATGCTAACACCACAGCAATCGTTCCTGCGATGAACATGATATTCTGATTGTTCTTTTCTTCATGTTCCGGTTCAGGTATCGGAACAGGTTCCCAGATGGCCACAAGATTCGTATCCTCGACAATAGTAATTTTGTCCCCAGGCATTACTTCGTATACATCATTGAGCATCCATCCTGCGAATGCGTACCCGTCTTTGACTCCTCTGTATCCTTCGATAGTGATGACCTCTCCGTACCTTACATCAGTCCTCTCGGGCGGTGCAGGAACAGATCCGCCGTTCGCATCGTATGATACGGTGAATTGATTCTCTCTCCAAACAGCATAGAATCTGTATTCTTTACCTTCCTCAACCTCGATTTCCTGTCCCGGACTGTGATCTGCCTCTGTCGCCTTCTGATTTTTGCTCCAACCTAAATGTATAAAGCCTTCCCTTGCCAGCGACGGAAGCGTCATTTTTCCTTTGCCGTTTTTCATCATGACATCTTGTCCCGTGACACCGCCGGTACCGTCGTTCAGGTCACATCTTACCTCTACCAGCGTACCGTTCATGATCATGACGACCTCATCTTCTTCCGATTTGTCTCTCGTATATGAATGACCTGGAATTTTATCGGGATCGTTAATTACGTTACCATCAGTGTCTTTGAAAACAATACCCATGAAAGTCCGATTATTAATTTTAACTCCACTGCCAATGGTGATATTTTCCAGAGCTTCATCACCAGATGGCTGCATTACAATTTGAGTAAGTGTACCAACGCTGCTAGGAATAGTAAAATTTTTCAGTTCTTTGCACCCTGTGATATTGGTATAAAATAATTCAACACCGTATTCCACCGTAAATTCGGAGAGATTTTTATAATAACTGAATGCTTCTATTCCAATCTGTTTCACATAACCTGGGATTGTTATCGACACATCATCGTCAGAATCAATCATACTGAATGCTCCGTTGAGTATCACTTTCAAATTCCCGTTAACAGGGAAAATGATGTTAGATAATGATGATTGATAAAATGCAAAACTTCCAATCTCCTCCAGACTTGCAGGCAGATCTATCGATTTCAGATTGGCAGCAGAAAAAAATGCAGAATACCCTATCGTCCGGAGTGAAGAATTATCGCCGAATTCGACTGCTGCTACATCATTCCAGTAAAATGAGTACATACCTATGGTTTTTACCGTATCCAGAACTCTGAAGGCATTCAGTCCGTTCGGAACCCTTACAATGCTTACCTTGGTGCCGTTGCCGTCGATACCGTACAGTACGCCGTTGCCGTCAGATGCATATGCCTTATTGCCGGCATCTACGTTGTATTTAGCACCGGATGCGAATGCAGCACCGTGAATATTGGTCAGACTTACCGGAATATCTATTTCGGAATCTGTGATAGAACTGAATGCCATCATACATATATCGGAGACCTTCGGTCCAAGAACTAGGTCTGAAATCTCACACAGGTTGAAAGCATATTCCCCGATGTATTCCACATTATTCGGTATCTTAACGGTACTGGTTATATCGCATCTGTCAAAAACGCGATCTTCGATTCTCGTCAACAATTCGTTCCCGTCGGCAAATATCAAACTATTCAATGATGAACACATGCAGAATGCATATTCTCCGATGTATTCCGTGCAAGCAGGTATAGTAACGCTTGCTAGTTCTGTTCCGTAAAATGCATATTCTCCGATTCTTTCTATGGATGTGAAATCGAAACTGGTTATGCCTGAATAATAAAATGCATACGGTCCCACTTCGGTGATGGTAACACCACTCGGCATTTCATAGGAGGGGTCATACGCTTGAACCAGCACACCCGATTCCGAATACAAGATGTTGTTTTCCAAATGGAAATTGCTGTTATCAGTAATGTCAAAGAAATCATAGCTGGGATATTCACATCCTCCGATGTGTACTACTGATGCGGGTATTTTTACCGAAGATATTCCTGATTCATAGAATGCCATATTCCCGATGCTTTCGAGGATACTGCCCTCTTGGAACGATATGCTATTAATGTTACTGTCCCTGTAAAATGCATAGTCGCCGATCGATTTTACCGTATTCTTGATTTGGAACGGTTTTTCAGAATCTGGATTGGGGCATCTGATCAATTCAGTCCCATCTTTGCTGTAGATTGCACCATCGGTACCGTCCACCCAATAATATGGATTGCCGTTCCCTATCACAAGTTCGGTCTCCTGATTGAACGAAGTAGGTTCGAATTCAGTGCAGTCAGGAATTACTATCGGTCCCGATGCATTACTTTCGTTGAATGCGTCTTTGCCTATGTATTTCACAGAGCTTGGAACAGCAGAGAATGTCAAGCCAGGACAATCCATGAACGCTCCGTCGCATATTGTCTCTAATGATGATGGTTCGGAAAACATAAGGGTACAGTTTCCATTTTGTAGACCTGTGATTGCACCCTTACCTATAACTTCAACAGTCTTTGGAATTATTATGTGCATCTCGACTGTTGATGCCGAATTTGGAATTATTTCTCTACCTACTTCCGTCACTCTATACTCACGGCCATCGAACCTGACGACTTCGGGTATATCTAAATCGAGAACTCCTGCTCCAATTCTGCACGGACCTTCGAAAGACACTTCGTTTGACGAAATTATTCTGTATTTGCCATTTCCGTAGATAAAATTGTATATTTCCCTATCGCCGAATCCTGTCAGACTTTGATTGCCAACACCGATACTGTTGGTTTCATCCGTGCTTCCGTCTGTTTCAAATGTCGCCGAACCGCATTCCGATTCCGCGGTTGCATATCCTGACATTCCGTCCGTTACAATGACTGTCGGTAATACCATCATTGCGACGATGGCCAATGCCACGACATACACCTTATACTTTCTGTCCCCCCCCCGTCTTATATACTGGGAGGTCTTATTTAAGGGGGCCTTGTCGCACATAAAACATCAGTACATTGTTTATATATAATAAACACGACAAATCGGTTCCAGTCCCAAGTGTGTGGAATTGATAAATCTGTGAAACAAAAACTACCTGCCTTCAAAATAAAAAGTTAGATAGTTAGCAAAATAGAATGGGGGGTGTCAACGTACCAATTCATCCGGTACGGACATCTTCCTTTCCGCATTACTTTTGAAACAGCTTATCGCCTGCGGTGTGCAGCCGAACTCCTCCGCGAGATCCTTGTTGCTTTCGCCTCTCAATTCCTTCAGGATCACTCTCGCCTCCCTGTATGTGAGATCGTATCTCGTCTGCAGATCATACATCAGGAACAGGAATCTAATATCGTTCTTCGACAGTTTCGGAACAAAAGGGTGACTGTCTATCCCGAAAAGATTGCTTCGAAGTCGACGGATACGGCATATATCATGCGATTCCGATGCTGTTGTGAACGAAGTTTTGTATGTACAAACAGAATTCGGCAATTGTATGAGTTGTAAACTCTCAATTAATGTGACAATGTTTAATATCGTACAGTATCATATTTAAATATGAATAAAGACGAAAGTAAATCGAATACTGACATTCGTGATTATTCTCCAAAACGTATGTTTGTGAGTATTTTCACAATTTTAGTTTTATTGTCAGCTTCTGTCATTCTGATAATAATGTACACTGATGACAATTCAAATGGTGAATTGATTACGAGTGGTAGTTGTGGGGACGACCTAGAATACACACTCAAAGTGGATTTTGAAAGTAAAAAAGGAACATTGATCATAGAAGGAATTGGCCCTATGTACGATTGGCGTAGTGAATCCCATCCAGATGATGCACCATGGTTTAAAAATGTAAAACATGCAAATTTAGTATCTGTTTCGATAGGCAATGGGGTGACCACCATTGGGGATTATGCATTCAGTGGCTGCTCTGGTCTGACCGGTTCATTGAATCTGCCGTCTGGCATCACATATATTGGAATAAATGCATTTAATGGATGCTCAAAAATTACTGGTATGTTGAATTTGCCATCCAGTATCACTGACATTGGAAGCGGTGCATTCTATGGATGTTCTGGTCTGACCGGTACACTTACTATACCTGGTAGCATAAAGACGATCGGATTACATACATTCGAAAATTGTACTGGAATTCGAAACATCATGATATGTGATGGTGTGAATATTGTCGATTCATTTGCATTCAGAAATTGCAAATCTTTGACATTTTTGACTATACCGAAAAGTGTAACTTCGATAGACAGATTTGCTTTTGACGGTTGTACATTTTATTGTGAAGATGGAATAACCAAAATAACTGATAATTCTCAACTACCAGGTTTCTCTTACAGAGGCGATTCGCCAGATAAATTAATCAGATGTGATACGCCACAACCCCAAAATGACAACACAGCACTGACAATAGGCATTGTTATCGGAGTAATCATTGTTATCGCTCTCATTGGTGGTGCGATCTTCTTTATGAAGAAAAAATAAACAGTTTCATAACGGATGGGTTCTTCCCATCCGTCAAATAATCTTGATATTTTTAATCAAACATACATCATGTAATGCTGATAATCTCGATTTGATGCAATATTCATCGTTTGACATTCTTATTCTGTATAAGGTGCATACATTCGAATGAACAGAAATCATACAATGACTGTATGTAAATCCGACTTGACAAAAAATTTATTGAATTCAGCTATAACGGTGTTCAGCGAATCTGTTCGGTATTGTCTTTTAATCAAATAGTTAGATAGTTAGCAAAATAAAGTGGGGGGGGGGTGTCAACTGATCAATTCATCGGGCACGGACATCTTCCTTTCCGCATTGCCTTTGAAGCAGCTTATCGCCTGCGGTGTGCAGCCGAACTCCTCCGCGAGATCCTTATTGCTTTCGCCTCTCAATTCTTTCAGGATCACTCTCGCCTCCCTGTAGGTGAGATCGTATCTTGTCTGCAGATCGTACATCAGGAACAGGAATCTAATATCGTTCTTCGACAGTTTCGGAACAGGAACGTTAATATACTGCTGGCTCACAGAATCGATTAAAGTATTTACTTTCATATTATTTAAAGATAAAGGTAGTGGTCCCCACTCCCTGATTTGAACAGGGGATCTGCTGATTTCAGCGGCTGTACCGGCATTGCCGGGAACTCTCTACAGTCAGCCGCTCTAGCCAGGCTAAGCTAAGTGAGGACAGTCTGACAATAAAACATCATTATTTAAAGATACTGATGATGACAAATAAATGAAAATAGTAATCTGGCTTACCCGATATAACCTAAGTCTCCGGGTTTCTGTTGATTGTCTTCCATTTCTTTGACTTTTGCAGTGAGTTCATCGATCTGCTGACATTTGGCATCCAATTCGCTCTTGTCCAATTCCAATCCGAATATGGACTCAAGGACTTTCAGTATCTCGATGCCGCTCTTATGGTCTATGAAGAATCCGGATGTCTCACCCATGATACATGCTGACGGTATGTTGTACATCTTACCGAATGCAACAAGCAACGCTGATGCTCCGACGATTCCTGCCGCAGGTTCTCCCGGCGAGAATGTGACTCCGTGCTCTTCCAGCTCTGCCTTCACGGAAACATCCGAAACAGCACCCAATACACGGGGATTCTCGACAATCTGTCCTGTCCCATATCCTCCGAGCGTATAGATCTTCGATACGTCGAATCTCAGAAAGATGTCCTTCATCAGATCCTCGCAGATCAGATACTGCCCTTCAGGCGTCGTACCCTGATAGTTCCCCAGAAGGAACATCAGATCCCTGCCGTTCACATCTTTGACATAATACAGCTCATTGCAGGCGAGCTTGATCACACCGTCATTGTCCAACAGCACCTGAGGAGGAAAACTGTCCGAGTAGATTGTAGCGAACTTCTTCGCATTCAGCTTCTCAGCAAGGAAATCCGCTGCTATCTTTCCGACATTCCCGATGCCGGGGAGACCTTCGACAAGGACAGGTTTCTTTAGATCGGGGATCTCATCAAATATCGTTGTTGTGCAGTTTCCCATTCTCTCCGTACTCCTCTTTTATTGATTGTCTCCTGTACTTCCCGTATCTGTCATCTGGAGAATATTTCGCAGGATGTGCTGTGACTGTATCTGCGGAACAGTCAGGACACTTGGATTTAAGAGAATAACATCCGCATTCGGGACATTTCCTGAGAAATGACCTCATACTATCACTTGCTCTCGCGCTTGAGCGTTGCCTCACCGCCTGCCTTTGTGAATGATTTGATGGCAGCGGTTGTGACCTTTTTCATTACATCCTCGGCGGCCTTATAATCATCTGCTGTAACGACGACTCTGTATCTCGGTGACCCGACGGATGTTATCGCGACGGTGGCACCATCCGCAGCTTCAATGCCTGCGGTCAATGCTTCCTTGATATCATCGACACCTGCCGGTTCC
Source organism: Candidatus Methanarcanum sp. (assembly GCA_045600635.1). Taxonomy (GTDB): domain Archaea; phylum Thermoplasmatota; class Thermoplasmata; order Methanomassiliicoccales; family Methanomethylophilaceae; genus Methanarcanum. The sequence goes on along the minus strand of JAZRYJ010000063.1, from coordinate 35,130 downwards.
AACGATCTCATCTCAAGAATACCGTCGATCTCAACATAGGATAATGCTACATTCTCAGAGGCGACCTCAATGAATTTCTCCACCCAGTCCTGATCCTTATAATCAGCACGGAGCTCGTCTGGATTGGCCGCGACCGCTTCGAATGCATTGTATAACGTACCATAAGTCTCGGTCAGTTCATTCCCGAACTGATCGAAAGCGTCGTCAACAGAGATGGAGAGCCTTTCAGAAACTATCTCGAGAAGTTTCTCTGCCTTCTTCTCGTTCTTCCATTGCTGGATCTTCTCTCTTCTCTGGTGATCGTTGACGCTTTTAAGGGATAGGTCGATATGACCTTTGGATGAATCTACACCCAGAACCTTGCAGACAACCTTCTGTCCTTCTCTGATGAAGTCTCTGACGTACTTCACCCAACCAGAGGCTATGTCCCTGACATGAACGAATCCCTCTCTTGCGTTATACTCATCGAGTGTAACGAATGCTCCGAAGTTCTTGACACTTGTTACAGTGCAGACTACGAGCTCACCGTTCTCAGGGAAGTCTCTGGTACGTGACATCAGTTGTATACCTCAGTCACTTCGCCTTTGATCTCGGCCTTTCCGCCCTTGGGTTTAACGAGTGTTGCACCGCAAACGTGGCATGTGACCGTGGATGATGCTTTGCTGAATGTGACCTGTTCGTTGCCGCAGTCGGCACATTTCACTTTATAGAAATCGTTGACCATGATAATCACTCTGTGAGTTCGAACTTCTTTGCCCTGAGGCATGATGTGAGGTGCGCTTTCTTACACTGGGTGCATCTGTATCTGATGTTCACCCTTTTAGTCGGCTTCTCTCTGCCTTCCGGCTTTGGCCTCGGGAAACCTCCGTAACCTGCTGTTACTCTTCTGAATCTCCTCTGACCCCATTTGAGTTCGCTTGCTTTCTTCTTCTTTACCCTTTCCACGTCGTGCGTTGTATGTGCACCGCAGTATGGGCAGTATGTTTTGATCGTTCTGGGCATTTTCATCTTATTCACCCTTATTGTACGTGAGAAAGTGCTAATAATAAAGTTATATAAAAAGGGATGGGTGACTCAGTGAGCCCCCACGCTGATTCATTCACCCATCTTTTCGATATCGCCGTTCCCCGATGAAATCAATACGGTCGTAGCGGTGTTCAGGAACAGACCGCACTCAACGACACCGGGTATGACATCGATCCTGGATTCCAAAAAGAACGGATTGCTGATAGATTCGAATTTGCAATCATAGATGTAATTGCCTGAATCTGTTATGAAGGTCTTTCCGTCCCTGACCCTGAGCGTAGCTTTGCAACCCTGTCTCTCAAGCATGATCTTGGTCTTAAGATGTCCGAATTTAAGGACCTCGACAGGCAGTGGAGTCTTCATCCCGAGGATATCTACTTTCTTTGAAGAATCACAGATTATTACCTCTCTGGCACTTGCAGCTGCGACTATCTTTTCTCTGAGAAGTGCACCCCCGAGTCCTTTGATCAGTTGCATATCGCCGTCGACCTCATCCGCACCGTCGATCGTGACATCCAAATGATCTACCTCATCAATGTCGACGATCTTGATCCCACATTCTTTAGCGAGATCCTCACTTTGGACGGATGTTGCGACACATGTGAGTTTGAATCCCTGCTTGACGAGCTCTCCAACCCTCTTTATGGCAAAATATGCTGTAGAACCTGTGCCGAGACCGACGTTCATTCCATCCTTGACATAATCATCTACAGCCTTCTCGGCCACGATCTTCTTCAGAGCACTCGCATCTGCCATTCAGATTCCTCTCTGAACGCACATGGCATTCCCCATTAAAGAATTATATGCTCGATGCAATTGCAACCCGATGAAAACAGCAGCCCTTTTCTCCGGCGGCAAAGATTCCGCTTTCGCCCTGTATCTGGCGATGCAGATGGGGCATGATGTCCGTTTTCTTATCAATATCGTTCCGAAAAAAGATTCATCATGGATATTCCATACGCCCAATGTTGATATTGTACCGGCAATGGCCGAATCGATAGGCATCCCATTGATCACAGCAAAGACCGATGGTACGGAGGAGGACGATATCAGAGCATTAAGAGATGCACTGAACGGACTGGACATCGAAGGTGTGATTGTGGGTGCATTGTGGTCGGACTATCAATGGGATCGTATGAACAAAGTATTCGGAGACTTAAATCTTGTAATGATCGCACCCCTCTGGAGAAAAGAACAAAGTATGGCATATGATGAGATGGTATCATCCGGCACGGAGGCAGTGATCGTCGGTGTATTCGCAGAAGGACTTGATGAAAAATGGTTGGGAAGAAAACTCGACATGGATGCAAAAAAAGAACTTGTGGCACTTCACGATACATATGGCATCAGCATCATGGGCGAAGGCGGAGAATATGAGTCCATGACAATCGATTCACCTATCTTCAGAAAGAAGATCAAGATCGTTTCCTCAAAAAATGAATGTAAGAAGGACTCCGGAATGATGGACGTCACCGAAGTCGTACTTGAATCAAAGTGATTTTTTAACACCATCAACGATCTCATCGACTTCAGGTATCTGTTTCGGTATCGGTGATTTCCAGATGTATTTGATTGTGCCATCCTTATCTATGAGATAAAATTCACGGTTTGTGAATCCCGATACGAGGAATCCGGGGCCCACGATGCATCCGTATTCCGTGGCCACTTTCTTATCTTCATCGAAAAGAAATTCCCACGGTGCACCCAGGCGGCTCTTGAACATCTTATGGTTGTCCATCCCGTCATTGTTGATCATTACGATCTTTACTCCCAATTCTGTGAAACGATCGTTTTGTTCGATGAACTTCATCATATAGTTGGTGCAATTGATTCCGAAATCTGCAATATAGAAATTCAAAAGTATCGGCCCGTTCTTCAATTCTGTATACAGATTGAAAGAATCTCTCTCTGTCGATCTGACTGTAAAATCAGGGGCCTTGTCTCCGACGTTCAGTGCCATGATGCCCCAATCAATTCACCTGATTATAATCATTCGGAAGGTTTCCATTCTTTAACATCATTCCCGACTATGACATATGCTTTCTCTGCGATCATGGCCAATGGCACATCGTGATGCGAATCGAAATAGAACTTTTCTATCGGTTTGTTGCCGTATACTTCCCTGTATCTTCTGATTTTCTCCTCACCGCGGCAGTTCCTACTCAAAAGGCGCCCGGATCTTGCATCCACCTCTGTTGCGATGAGATTCTTTATGCCCAACTTCCTGCAAATCGGTTCGATAAGGAACCTCGGAGATGCTGTGATCACAAGATCATCATCCCTCTGACACTGTGCATACCATGGTTTGATCCTATTCTGATATCTCTTCCAGAATTTATCAGTCAACTTGTTCACGTCAACCACATAGAAATACAGCAACGAAAGACGCTTGGTCTTTTCAAGGTTCAGTATGTGCAGATAGTGGAATCCCCATGCTATACCCTGTATGACCCAGAATATGATAATGTATGGACGCATGGCCATGGAAAAGAAACAGAATTTACGGCTGGCGTCACCGTCGAAAATAGTGCCGTCAAAATCGTATACGTTCATGATTTGATTCCGAATGATTATCACAGTACATTATGTAAGGTTATTGCTATAGCGCGCATACCGTTTTTTCCAAATTTACAATACATAGAAATTAATCTATTATTTTACTTTTAAATATAATATTTAATCTAAATAATTCTAAAGATACTGTCCAATTATATAACATAAGGTAATAGGGGGAGTATCAGCTGGGAGCTGCATCAATAATTGAGGATGCATTTAATGAATGCGGAAAAAGCATGGATATACTACGATGTTGCGAATTCTGCATACGTTATGCTCGCGGCAGCCCTTATACCTATTTACTTCACAACCTACTTGAATGCTGCCAATATCACAGAGAGTACTTCTAATCTGTCCTACATCTCGCTAGCAGGTTGCATTTCCACATTGGCAATGTTCTTTCTCGGTCCCGCATTAGGCGGATTATCAGACAGGATGGGTTGGAGAAGACCGATCTTCATAACAGCTGTACTTATCGGAGCGATCACATGCAGTCTTCTGTGGGCACCCAAATTGCTGATGCCTACAATAGGATGGATTGTGTTCCTGGTCGTGTATATCATATCAAAGATCGCATTCAATGCCACAATCGTTGTTTCCGACGGTATGCTGAACGACATCACGACAAATGAGAGGATGGATGCCGTATCTGCAAAAGCTTACGCTGCAGGATACCTCGGAAGCTGTGTGCCTTTCATCTTCTCATTGATGATGGTGGTATTTTCAGACTATGTTTCCGTCACACCGACATACTGGTCCATCGATGCTGCCATGACTGCAGCATTCATAGTCACTGCCGAATGGTGGATCGTATTTTCGATCCCGTTATTCATAGAGTACAAACAGATAAGGTGCAACGACCGCATCGATATGAGGGGTAAGATCCATGATTTCATTGAAAACGTGAAGACCATGGATAAAGAGCAGAGACAGGAACACAAACAAGTTAAAAAAGAGCAGAGACAGATTAAACACGAAGAGAACCGTGCAATGGTAAAGGAGAAATTTCATGGATTCCTGGAATCGATCAGAGAGATCAAAAGAAACCGTGCTATATTGTTGTTCATTCTCGCATTCTTCTTCTATATCGACGGAGTATACACCATCATCGATCTTGCGGCATCATACGGAGGAACCGTACTCGGAGACAACTCCACGATATACATTCTGGCCGGTCTTCTCATAACTCAGATCGTAGCATTCCCGAGCACCCTGATCATGAGTAAACTGGCATACAAATACGGAACTCATAAGATAATCGTAGTAAGTATCATAGGGTATGTGTTCGTTGGATTCATGGCCGCCATCCTGGAGAATGAATGGCAGTTCATCCTGCTTGCATTCGTCATCGGTGTATTTCAGGGTACGATCCAATCATTATCAAGGTCGTACTTCGGAAGAATGATCCCAAAGGAGAGGACAGGGCAGTTCTTCGGAATCATGGACATCTTCGGAAAAGGTGCAACATTCATCGGCACTCTTCTTGTGTTCGTATTCCTCAACATATTCCATGTTTATCAGGTCGTACCTGTCATTCTGCTGGTGATGTTCTGCATAGGACTTATCCTCTTCCTGTGGTCCGTCAGGATACACAACTATGACAGAGAAACAGAAGCGTGAAACGATGTCTGGAAGCAACATCCGTCCGGAACATGTCCTCTGGTACCGTTCTTTCAATAAACTGTTCATACGTCCGATTGTCTGTCCGATCATGAAAAGAATACACCGTATTCATACGGTAAAATTCAAAGATAAATTGGAAAGACCGTGTCTTATGATGTATAATCACGTTTCAGATTATGATTATATCGCGTACTATGACATATTCCCATATTACACGAGATACACATTGAGCGATGCGCTGGTCAGGACTCCGTTCTGGAGGATATTGGTAAACATCCTGTTCGACCCCATATTGAGAAGGAAGGGAGCTAACGCTGACAGAGTGGTGGAATCATACAGAGCGACATTGGATGAAGATATTTGCATATCGATGACAGCTGAAGGGGAAGAGACTCCGAACGGCGTCACTTCCAGACCGAGAGAGAAGACAGGAAAGGTCATCAAAGACCTCAATGTCGATCTCCTGTTCATCAGGATCGAAGGCTGTTATTTCAAAAAACCGTCATGGGCCAAGAATAAATCAAAGTGTCCGACTTATGCAAAGGCTGTTGCGTTCTACAAAAGAGAAGATCTCCAAAAAATGACACCCGAAGAGATCAACGATCTCGTGTATAAGGAGACGTATGTCAACAACTATAATTGGATCAAAAAGAACAATGCGATTTGCGATCGGAAAGATCGCGCCGAGTATATGGAGAGTGTGTTGTTCAAATGTCCGAAATGCGGATCTGAAAGATCCATGAAAAGTTCGCATGACACTCTTAAGTGTACCGATTGCGGTTATTCCGTAGATGTGGATGAACATGGGTTGTTCGTCGGAAAGGATGTCGTATTCGACAATCTGTATGATTGGGACGTGTGGCAGAAAGAAGAACTGAAAAAAGAACTCCCCGAATGGGAGAATGACAGGAATTCTGTCATCGCATACGATGATCATGTCAGAGTCAAACGTCTGGTGAATAACAACGAAGAACTATTGTATGATGATGCTTCCATCAGCATGAGTTACAATGAGATTGTGATAAAAAATGAGAAAAGTGAAATCAGGATCCCGCTTAATGATCTTGAAACACTCTCAGCCAACACATATGTCGTGAACATCGGGTATAAAGGCGAATATTATGTCATATTCAGCAAAGACCATTCATGTATGAGGAGATATCGTTACATCAGGAAGATCATACAGGGTGCGGAATATTTCTGATATTTTCAAAAATTGACATCCAGCACATTCATAACACAAAAACGGATAAATGTGAATAACAATGACGCCCCTATGAGCGAGATCGTCACCGACAGAAAAAAACAGCTTATGCTGTTCATTGTAATGGCAATGGCTTTTTTCCTTGACGGTCTCGACGGCACAATCGTCACAATTGCATTGGAAAACATCGGAACTGCGTTCAATATGGAACTTTCCGATGCATCATGGATCATCATCATCTACTTCATGGTGATGGCAGGGTTGCTCCTGGTATTCGGTAAGATCGCCGATAAAGGTGCAATAAAGAAAGTGCTCATCGCAGGATTCATTCTTTTCTCCATTGGTTCGATGATATGTGCATTATGTGAATTCTGGCCGATTACATGGGTACTTCTCGCAGCGAGAGCAGTACAAGGTATAGGTTCGGCGATGCTCGCTTCCACAGGCGTTATGCTGGCAGTGAAATTCGTACCTTTGGAACACAGGAACATGGCATTGTCATTGACAGTATTGGGTTCGACAGTGGGTGCCGCATTCGGACCTGCACTGGGCGGGATATTGTTGGAATACTGTTCATGGGCATCCATCTTCTGGATCAATGTCCCGATAGGCTTCTTATGTGCGATATTCGCAATCCTGGCCATCCCCAAGGATGATAAATTCGATAATTCACCGTTCGATTATGTCGGCTCTGCATTGCTGATAGTGATGATGTTCGTTGCGATATTCACACTGGAGACCATTCCGTCAGGCGAGATCGATGTACTTACATCCATATTGTTGGCCCTGTTCGCTGTATTGATGTTAGAATTGTTCATCGTACGCGAACTGAGAATAAGCTATCCTGTGCTGAAGATACGCATGTTCAATGATCCAAGATTCACATGTTCTGCCATCGCATTTCTGATCATGAATGTGTGTTACATGGGCCTATTATATCTCGTACCGTTCATGCTGAGGATTGTAATGGGATTGAATGATCTGATGTCGGGCCTTATGCTTCTTCTGCCTGCGGCCGTGACCATCATCCTGTGTGTACCGGCCGGAAAACTGTCGGATAAGAACGGAACAAGAATGCTGTCGATAATCGGTTCGATGATCCTTGTAGTAACGAGCATCATGATGATATTCATCAATCAGGACACGATGTGGTTGGTGATAGCTTCGTTGATCTTGTCCGGAGGGATATGGGGTATCGCAGGCAGTTCCATCGGACCGCGTATCGTGGAAAATGCGAATGAATGTGACAAAGCTCCTGCCTCATCACTGATAACATTCATCGTATACTTCGGAAGCGCCCTGGGTGCCGCTCTGTTCACTGTGATATTCAACATCGGTTCCGGTACTGCAGGTCAGCAGATCAGCGATCTGAATGCAGATACATTCCTGAATGGATGGGTCGCGATGGCCGTGGTATCTGCGATATTATCGATGATTGCTGTCATCATCTCCATTACGATAAAATCCAGAAAAGAGCTCACAAACAGCTCATCTTGATCTTTTTAACAGCTTTCTCAAGAACATCCATCGGAATATTCAATGCAGGAAGCAGACGGAGTTTGTCCTTAGCTGTGAGGCATAATACGCCGTTCTCGATACATTTCTTCATCACTTCGGACACGGGTTTCGATGTCTTCAGACCTATCATCAGACCCATTCCGCTGACTGATTCTATGCCTTCTGCATTTGTGAACTCCTTCTTCAGGAATTCTCCTTTCTTAATGACCTCGTTGAGAAAATCATCATCAAGACGGTCAATGATGCTCAATGCTGCTGCGCATGATATCGGATTTCCGCCGAATGTAGAACCGTGATCTCCGAAACCGAGGACATCCTTCACTTTATCGCCGAGCAACGCAGCGCCTATCGGCAATCCGCCTGCCAGTCCTTTAGCCGTGGTCACGATGTCCGGTTCGATCCCGAAATTCATGTATGAGTACAACTTCCCTGTACGTCCGTTTCCCGTCTGGACTTCGTCTATGATGAGGACGATATCATTCTTCTTCGCGAATTCCGCGACCTTCTTGATGTAATCACCATCAATGCAAATGACTCCGCCTTCGCCCTGTATGCATTCAAGCATGATCCCTGCGATCTTGACCTTCTTTGAAAGTTCCTCCAATTCACCGAAATCTCCGGAATGAACATGCTGGAATCCCGGTGTCAGAGGCTGGAACAATTCATGATAGTGATCCTGTCCCGTTGCGGATAATGTGGTGAGCGTTCTTCCGTGGAAACTGTTCCAGAGCGTCACGATCGTATAACAATCAGCTCCTTTCTTCTCTGCCGCGTATTTTCTTGCGACCTTGATCGCACATTCATTCGCTTCAGCACCTGAATTTCCGAAGAAGACTTTCTTCATCCCTGTCTTCTTGCATAATGCCTCGGCCAATTTGGCGCACGGTTCTGTGTAATAGAGATTGGACATATGCTGGACCTTATCCATCTGTTCGATGATCGCTTTCTTCCACTCATCATCAGATATTCCGAATGATGTGACGCCTATTCCCGAACCCATGTCGATATGTTCTTTACCGTTGACATCCTTTACAACGGAACCTTTTCCTGAAACTATCTCAACGGGGAATCTGTTGTATGTTCCTGCAACATATTTCTTATCGATTTCCGAAATCATGATTTCACTTTCTGATGATTGTTCCCGCACCCTCTTCTGTCAGAAGTTCCATAAGAAGAGAATGCTGGATACGTCCGTCCATCACTGTAACACTGGATACGCCGTTCTTTATCGATTCAATACAACAGCTGAGCTTCGGGATCATGCCGCCGCTGATGGATTTGCTTTTGAGCATGGCCTTAGCTTCTTCCAGAGTCATCTCAGCTATCAGCGTGGATTCATCCTTCGGATCCGTTAAGATACCGACGGTGTTCGTCATCAGAATCAGTCTCTCGGATTTCAATGCACTTGCGATCCACGACGCCGCTGTGTCTGCATTGATGTTGTATATGTTACCGGCAGCATCAGCTGCGATCGTTGATATCACAGGGATATATCCTTTGTCAAGGATATCTGTTATGACGGTGATATCCACATTGACGATGTCCCCGACGAATCCCAATTCCTTGTTCATCATCTTGGCCTGGATCATCGACGCATCTATGCCCGAAAGACCGATGGCGTTCCCGCCTTTGGAATTGATGATGTTCACTAATTCCTTGTTGATTTTTCCTGCGAGCACCATCTTTGCGATGTCCACGGTCTCCTCATCGGTGACACGAAGCCCGCCGACGAATTTCGCCTCTTTGCCCATCTTCCCCATAACGTTGGTCATCTCAGGACCTCCGCCGTGTACAAGAACGATCTTCACACCGGTCAGCCAAAGAAGAACGATATCTTCCATGACCTGCATCTTGAGATTCTCGTCCGTCATGGCGTTACCGCCGTATTTCACTACTACGATCTTGTGATGATACTTCTTGATGTACGGAAGTGCCTGTGTGAGCACCTCTGCACGTTCATGATTTGAAATCTCGGTCATTTGAACACCTCAGGTACGGTAATCTCCGTTTATTTTCACATAGTCATATGTGAGGTCGCATCCCCATGCTGTCGCTTTCGCATCTCCGTCATTCAATGATACATTGATATCGATCTCTTTCTCCAGAAGTACCTTCTTTGCGACTTCCTCGGAGAATTCTATGCCTGCTCCGTTCTTACAGACATCCAATGTGCCTGCTTTGCTCTTGAATGAAACATCTATCTTGTTTATATTGACATCAGCACCGCTGTATCCGATTGCACAGAGGACGCGCCCCCAGTTCGCATCGGCACCAAACATCGCTGCTTTCAGTAGATTCGAACAGATGACACTCTTTGCAACGATCTTGGCCGTCTTTTCATCCTTTCCACCGGTCACATTGCATTCCAAAAGCTTTGTAGCTCCTTCGCCGTCACCTGCGATCATGCGGCACAATCCGACAGTCACGGTATTCAATGCCTTCATGAATGTCTTGAAGTCATCATTATCCGATTCTATCTTCTTGTTGCCCGCCATACCGTTGGCTAATATGGATACCATGTCATTGGTCGACGTATCACCGTCGATACTGACCATGTTGAATGTACTGGCTATATCTCCTTTCAATGCCTTCTGAAGCATCTTGGATGTGATTGCGACATCGCTAGTGATGAACACCAGCATCGTGGCCATATTCGGATGAATCATACCGCTTCCCTTCGCGATACCTCCGATGTGACATTTCTTTCCGTCAATTTCGAATTCCACTGCGACATGTTTCTTGATCGTGTCCGTGGTCATTATGCCTTCAGATGCATCATCGCATCCGTCGATGCTCAGTGCCTTGACGAGAGCAGGGATACCGTCCTTTATCGGTGTGATATCCATCTTCTGGCCGATAACACCTGTTGAAGCTATGATTATGTCCTCTGCTTTGATATTCAGTTCTTTTGCGATGAGTTCACATGTTTTCATCGCAACTTCCTCTCCGTCAGCATTGCATGTGTTGGCGTTTCCGCTGTTGCAGATGATCGCCTGAGCGATTCCGTCAGAGATGTTCCTCTCGGTGACGATAAGAGGTGCACCCTTAACGAGATTCGTTGTGTACACTGATGCTGCGGAAGCGGGAATCTCGCTGTAGATCAGCGCCAGATCTCTCTTCTTCTTGTTCTTTCTTATTCCGCAATGGACACCTGATGCGGTAAATCCTTTAGCGGCACAGACGCCGCCCTCCATCATTTTCATATTTCGTCACCTTTGATGTTCAGACCCGATGTCTCATCGAATCCGAGTACTATATTCATGTTCTGTATCGCTGAACCTGATGCTCCTTTGCCCAGGTTATCGAAGCGTGATACCAGCATTATACGCTGGTCATTACCGGTCACAGTTATCAACATGTCGTCCCTTCCCGAAAGTGCAAGAGCTGACATGAACCCGTCCTCATCGGAAGATTCCTTGTATCTCACGATCTTACCGGTGTAGTATTCCGAATAAACTCTGCGTATGTCGTCTATGCTTCCATTGATGTCATCCGATGACATCTGCACTGCCACCTCCATACCTGAGTAGAAATCAGATATTATCGGAGAGAACAGAGGTTCTTTCTCGAGATAGCTGATCTTCTTCATCTCAGGGAGATGTTTGTGCATCTGCGAAAGGCCGTAGATTCTCGGTGCTTTGAGCAATGCATCATTGGACTGCTGATACTGTTCGATTGTCTTCTTTCCCCCACCGGAGTATCCCGTCAGAGAATAACACGACAGCTGTGCATCCTTCGGGATTATTCCCTTATCCACAAGAGGTCTGATCAGGGAGATGAAACCTATCGCATGGCATCCGGGATTCGCGATACGTCTGGACTCCGATATCTTATCCTTCTGTCCCTGGATCTCAGGAAAACCGTATGTCCATCCGTCGGATGTTCTAAATGCTGTCGATGTATCGATCACAATGACATCATCTGGTATCATCTCGACAGCTTCCTTCGAAGCTGCGTCCGGAAGACAAAGGAACACAAGATCTGATTCCGCATATGCTTTCTTCTTGGCATCGATATCCTTTCTCACAGCATCAGCTATGTGGATCAGTTCGATGTCCTTACGATCACATAAGCGATCGTGGATCCTCAATCCTGTCGTACCGGAACTGCCGTCAATGAATACTCTGGTCATTGTTTCAGACGTGCGAATGTTAACTTGTTTATAAATATATCACATCATGTGTGTAATGTCAGGTACCTAATGTCTGAAATAAGACATTCAATATCAAAAATTGACAAATATGAGCCAGAGCAAAAAATCATTGATACCGATGAAAGAACGCCAGCATCTGAAATGTCGTATTCATTGATTGTTAAGATCGTCTACTGTATTGAATCCTATGACAATAGTGGATGTCTCTGTTGACAGGCTCGATCCGACCTTCTGTTTCAACATCATATCCGATGTGGTCGAAGGCGATGCAAATATCGCATCCGAATATCCCGGCAATTTGTTCAGAAAATTGAATGATGCCGGAGGGACTATGAATTTCTCTCCTCCGTCGACATTGTCAAGATCGAATATGACGAAATTCGATGAGACCCACACATTATCCTCATCCTTCTTGTACTCATCAATCTCCTCTTGACTGTCAAGTGATTTTCCTACAACATCTCCTTTGGAATTGACCATCCATATGCTTGCGACATCCCGGTTGTACTCAAAGTTGTGGTTCTCGAAGATTATCGCGATGCGATGATGCCTTTTCATCACATCCTCATACGCATTGTTGATCACATCCATCTTGGTTATGGATACCACGCTGCGCTCCTCCTCCAATATCCTGTTGGAGAATTCATCATCCATGATGTACGCATCAACTACTCCTTTCACTGTCTTAATGTGGTTGACTGCGTCATCGAAAAGACTCATAAGCCGTTATACGTGAACGATTTGATATAATATTGCACATATTGAAAAATGAAGACGTACTATCACACTTTATTATTTATAATTAAAATAATATCAGCGCACAATGAAGAAATTAGTGATCACTGAGAAAGCGAATGCTGCGAGAAGAATATCAACCATCCTTTCTGACGGAAAATCACATTCTAAAAATGTAGGGGGAGCGACTGTCATATCATTCTCCACTGACAAAGATGAATACAACGTTATAAGCCTCAGGGGTCACATCATAGAATTGGACTATCCATCACAGTTCAACGATTGGAGCGCAGGTTCTCCTGTGGATCTTGTATACGCACCTCAGGAGAAATCTGTCAAAGTCAAGAGCATCGTCAATGCTATCAAAGGCCTTATGGAATCATCCGATGAGATAATCATCGCTACTGACTTTGACAGAGAAGGAGAACTCATCGGTATGGAGACCGTAAGAGCGGTCGATGCCGATATGAGTAAAGTGAAGAGAGCAAGATTCAGCGCCCTTACCAAGGCTGAAGTGGAGAATGCATTCAATAATCTCATGCTGCCCGATGAGAAACTCGCAGCTGCGGCAGAGGCAAGACAGATCATCGATCTGTCATGGGGTGCTGTTCTCACAAGACTGATATCTTTATCATCAGGACAGGTCGGAAAGAACTTCATGTCCGTCGGAAGGGTTCAAAGCCCGACATTGAAATTATTGGTGGACAGGAATGAGGAGATCAGTAAATTCGTCCCTGTACCGTATTGGAATATCATCGGTAAATTCGGGATGCTCGCATTCAAAGGAACACATGAGACCGATCCGTTCTGGAATAAGGAAGAGGCGGACGCTGTACTTTCGAAATGCAAGGATATTTCCAACGGTACAGTGGAGTCATACGACTGTTCTGTCAAAGAAGAATTCAGACCGGCCCCGTTCGATACCACACAGATGCAGGTCGAAGCAAACAAGATAGGTATATCGCCGGCGACCGCGATGAAATTGGCGGAGGATCTGTACACAGGAGGATACATCTCATACCCCCGTACTGAGAACACAGAGTATCCGAGAAGTCTCGGGCTCAGAGGTGTCCTTGAGAAACTGAAAGAGTCGGATTTTAAAGCAGAAGCTGAAGAGATCCTTGCACAGGAGACGATCTCACCTTCAAGAGGAAAGAGAAGGACCACGGACCATCCTCCGATATATCCGACTGCAGCAGCAAAATCTGACAAAATGAAAGGAGACAAATGGAAACTGTACGAACTCATCGTCAGAAGATTCCTTGCTACACTCGGACCCAACTCTGAGGCCGAGATCACCAAATGCACATTGAATGTGAACGGAGAGAAATTCAACGCCGAAGGATATGTTCTCAAGAAAGAAGGCTGGAAGAAATACTACAAGAAGTATCTCACGATCCCCAACACGCACATCCCGAAGATGAATGTCGGTGACAATGTAGATGTTAGATCCATATCAATAGACGAAGGGGAGACGAAACCACCTTACAGATACAATCAGGGTTCATTGATCCAAGAGATGGATAAACTCGGACTCGGAACGAAGAGTACAAGGCACGACATAATCGGAAAACTGTATTCTAGGAACTATGTACAAGGGAATTACATGATTCCGACCGCAAGCGGTATCGCACTTACGAGATCGCTCGAGAAACACGGCGGCGACATAACAAAACCCGATATGACGTCCAAATTGGAGTCTGATATGATACTGATCAGTACAGGAGAAAGGACGTTGGACAATGTTGTAGGGGAATCACAGAAGATGCTCTATGATGCTGCATCCATGCTCGAAGCAGACAAAGAAGCGGTTGGCGATGAGATCAAAGCCGCACTCAGATCGCAGCAATTCATCGGTATCTGTCCGAAATGCGGAAATAATCTGACAATCAAGAAATCCAAGAACGGCAACTTCATCGGATGTGACGGATATCCAGATTGCAAAATCGCATATCCGCTTCCGAGAGGCGGCATGATACAGACACTTGAGACCAAATGTGATGTCTGCGGATTGCCTCAATTGAAAGTTATAAGGAAAGGTATGCCCCCACAAACTACCTGTATCGATCCGAAATGTACAAGCAATACATCAAAGACCGTTCTCGGTGAATGCCCTAAATGCAAAGGTCAGATCAGGATAATGTATTCCAAAGCAGGAAAACGTTTCGCAGGATGCTCCGGATGGCCTGAGTGCAATCAGACATACAGTCTGAGGCCGAGAGGTACAGTGGCACCGACAGGAAAACAGTGTGAGATATGCGGTGCACCCGTCGTTGCAATAGGCGACCGTGAGGAATGCATTGATGTGAACTGCCCGAGCAGAAAATGAAGAGGTTCACTCCTCTTCTATCTCATCGATACCTTCGAAGTGCATATTGAGTTCTTCGATATCCTTGGCAATGCGTGCGTTACGGCATGTGTTGCACTCTAATTCTTTTCCCAAAGTGAGTTTCACATTTACCTGTGTAGAATCCAATCCGATTATGCGTCCGCACTTGCAGTAGATCTTCCTCATCCTGCCGATTCCGGGGACGGTCAGGATTGTGTTGGAACTATTCGTCAATTGACGGAAAGTTTTCTTTGTACTCATAGATCTTCCTGCTTTCATTAATACAGCGGAGAACAAATATCCGAACACATCGGAAGCGTCTCACAGCTGCTTGAAACACCATTGCCCCCTTCCAAATATAAGCATATTCTTAACGCCATTAATAAGTGCTGTTAAATCAATATAGTAACGTCGTTAATTTCAAGTTATCGGCGTTTACAGTATTTATACAATGGACAGAATGTACATTTATGTCTATTTTGTGGCCATTTTGAGTCAAAAACGCCAACTTCCGATGGAAAATTGACTTTTTTTCTTATCATATATATTGCAATCTAGAGAAGTATATAATAAAAACAAAATCACTATTTTTCAGTGGAAATAGGGGGGATTTCAATAACAATCTAAACCACTGTTTCCGTTGCACATCAAGGCTTATTAATGCAACAAAAAAAGACGTATATTATATGTCGACAAAAAACGAAAAATAAGGGGACGATCCCCCTTAGGATATTTCAAAGTGTGAATGCTTTCCTGCCGAGGAACACGGCCTTATTTCCTAGTTCCTCCTCTATTCTGAGCAGACGGTTGTACTTTGATGTACGCTCACCGCGTGCAGGCGCACCGGTCTTAATCTGTCCCGACCCCCATCCTACGGAGAGATCTGCGATACTGACATCCTCTGATTCTCCGGAACGATGCGATACCACGACAGAATACCCATTGTCAAAACTCATCTGGGCTGCATCTCCTGCTTCTGTAACAGTACCGATCTGATTGACCTTGAGCAACAATGCATTGGCGGCATTCATCTCTATTCCTTTCGACAAACGTTTCGTGTTTGTTACAAAGAGGTCATCACCTACGATCTGAACATTACTGCCTACCTTCTTCGTAAGTTCAGCCGTGGCCTCGAAATCATCTTCAAAGAACGGATCCTCGATGCTTATCAGAGGATATGTCTTCGTCAGCATCTGATAATGGTCAGCGAGCTCTCCTGCTGATAATTTCTTTCCGTCGACGTCGTAAACGCCATTGTCATAAAATTCACTTGATGCTGCATCCAATGCAAGGAATACATCCTTGCCGGGCATATATCCTGCATCGGAAACCGCACCGATGATCGTTTCCATCGCTTCAGATGAAGTGTTCAACGGCGGAGCGAATCCTCCCTCATCACCGAGATTGACTGCAGCCACCCCGTATTTCTTCTTCAAAATGGATTTCAATGACATGTAAACCTCGGATGACATCCTCAGACACTCCGAGAATGATTTGGCACCTGCGGGAATTATCATGAATTCCTGTATCTTCAGATTGCCGCCCGCATGCTTACCTCCGTTGATGATATTCAGCATCGGGACCGGAAGTGTCACTCCGTTGTCACCTATATGCTGATAGAGCGGTACGCCCTCTGCCATTGCACCTGCTTTAGCAACTGCCAATGATGTTGCAATGATTGCATTGGCACCGAGATTCTTCTTATTCTCTGTACCGTCAAGCTCGATCATCGCCATGTCAATCTCCCTCTGGTCCGCCGGATCCATCCCGACTATCCTTTTGGAGATCTTGGTACGGACATTCTCCACAGCTTTAAGTACACCTTTTCCTCCGAATCTTGCATCATTGTCACGAAGCTCGTGAGCCTCCCATGACCCTGTAGATGCACCAGAAGGTGCTATAGCGGTAATCTTGTGTCCATTAACTGTTACTTCTGCCTCGACTGTCGGATTACCCCTTGAATCGAGCACTTCTCTTGCCCAAACTGCTTCAATCTTCATCGCAATCACATCAATATTCTACCATGAACTTGGAGAATTTCATCTTCACTTCGTCATCAATCTTGTTCTTGTCTATTGACACGAGAACAGTCATATGTTTCTTCTTAATGACGTCGTTTATTAATGTAATTGTCGAATTAGAACCGTTGATACCGATCATCTCATTGATGCAATCGAACACTAAAACAGGTTCCTGATGTTTCTGAACGAAATCGTTCATCATGTTTGAGATCGCTCCCAGTTTTGAAATATACGTATATCCGTCCCTATTCCTGGATGATACACGGACGATCTCAATCTTCTCAGTGAAATAATCAGACAGCTCGCTGTCCTTTTTGGTAGTGAACAAAAGGACATCCGATGTTTTCCGGAATACAGAAGCGAGTTTGTAGACAGTGTCGGGTTTCTTCTCATAGACAACATATGATTTTCCGAATTTGACATTCGGTTCGAAAAATTCCCCGCTTTCGTTCTTTTCGAACTTGGAAGTGATGGAAGAAAAGAAACTTTTGGGCTTATTGCTCCTATCCACTGCTTTTTTGAGATCTGTTACACTGAAAGGTTTCGTAATGACGGCGGTGATGAGTGGATTGACGTAACGCACTTTCTCCTTGGACAGCAAAATTATCTTGATGTTGGAGCTTTTATCGATATCATTCAACGGATCGTGGCTGGCATATCCTGCCATCTCTGTATCGATAATCACTATGTCAGGTACAAAAGACGAAATGGCTTGTTTAACATCGATCATCCTCTCTACAAATTGAAGAACGAAGCCTTCTTCCTCCGGGAACGTCTTTCTGAACAATTCCTGAGTCACTATGTTGTCATTCACAAACAGTAACTTCATCAATACTCACCGATGCACTCTACAGTAATATTCACGACTCTCAAGCTGAAGCTATATGAATCTGTAACAGACAGGAAACTCACTGTTTCCTGCTTTCTTTAGCCTTCGGCCTGAGGTTGCTGTATCCACATTTGCGGCATTTCGATGCGCCTTTTGGATTTGTAGCGTAGCAGTTCATACAGACAGTCTTGTCTAAAAGTCTGCCCTCTGCCTCTTTGAAACGTGCCATTAGATTTACCTCTGGACGTACCAATATTCAGCCGATATATAAAGAGTTCGTCATCTGAAAATCAATTCATTTACTGCTGCTGGGTGCAGACTATGCCCATCACAAAAACTTACCTGCTGTAGCATCCTCGAATTCCTGTTCCATCTCCGGTGTCGGAGGTTCTGTCAACAGGCTGACCGCCACCATGGCTATCACAGCCAATATGAATCCCGGTAGGAGTTCATACAACCCTGTGTCTATGATACAGCAATTCACATTGAACAATGTCGGGATGACCCCTCCTGTCACCATGAATGTATTCCACAGGACGACTGTTGCAAAACCCACGATCATGCCCGCAAGAGCTCCTTTCGAATTCCCTCTCTTCCAGTATAATGACAGCAGCATCACGGAACCGAATGCAGCACCGAATCCCGCCCATGCAAATGCTACAAGCTGCATGATGCTTGAGTTCTTATCCATTGCAAGAACGGCTGCTATCACTGCTATCACGATCACTGCAATCCTTGAAACTTTCATCAATTCCTTGCTGTCCTTCTTCTCATCTTTCTTTTTGAATCTTGAGTAAAGGTCGTTGGTGACTGTCGAAGATGCGACGAGCAATTGGGAATCGGCACTGCTCATTATCGCAGCCATCAATGCCGCATACAATACTCCGGCGATGATCGATATACCGACACCGCCGGTGAATATCGAACCTACCAGATTGATGAACACATTCTCCGGATCATCTATCCCTTCTGGCGAGAAATATGCTCTTCCGGCCAGTGCTATCATTGCTATCGACACTATTGCGATGATGAGCCATATCGTACCTACGCGTCTTGCCACTTTGACATCCTCGGGATTCTTGATCGCCATGTATTTCACGGCAAGGTGCGGCATCCCGAAGTAACCCAATCCCCATGCCAGACATGATATCAATATCACTGCAGTGATCGGTGAACCGTTGTATGAGAACAGATCGAAGAAATTGCTGACCTCATGATTGGCTATCTCGACCGCAGCTTCGAATCCTCCGTCGATCATACCGAACGCTGCCAATGGCACTACAACTACAGCCACGATCATCAATATCGCCTGGAAGAAATCATTCCAACATACAGCCTTGAAACCGCCAAGGAATGTGTATGATATGATGATCAATGCTGTTATCCATACTGCGACACTGTAATCGATATTGTCACCGAATATTATGACAAGCAATTTTCCGCCTGCGACCAGTCCTGATGTCACATAGAACAGGAAGAACACAAGGATAACTACAGCACTTATAAGTTTCAGATACTGGTTCCTGTCCTTGTAACGATTGGAGAAAAACTCTGATATAGTAAGAGAATTGGATCTTTCAGAATATTTTCTGAGACGTTTTGCTATGAACAGCCATGCACAGTAAGAACCGATGGCGAGTCCGATGCCAATCCATATCTGTCCGATACCGAACATATAGATCGCTCCAGGTAACCCCATTAACATCCAGCCGCTCATATCAGCAGCCTGTGCCGACAATGCCGTGACATAAGGATTCATCTCTCTGTTTCCGAGAGTGTAATCCTTCATGCTGTGTGTCCTTTTGTAGAAATATAGTCCAACCAGGAATATCACTGCAAAGTACAGTACAAATGCTATGACTACTCCGAAGTTGAGTTCCACGATTGTCAGCTCCGTTATGGCCAACGATAGTACAGATATAATATTTATCAGAAACTGAAATGTCAATTTCAGTCAAAACGATACTTCTCGCCTTTGATTCTGGTAGGATATTTGGAATTTACACATGCAAGACAGAGATCGTCCTCTTTGAATCCGCATGCCTCGACAAGTCCATCAAGACTGATGTATGCAAGAGTATCTGCATCGATGATCTTTCTGATCTCTTCTACGGAACATGAACATGCAATAAGCTGATCCCTCGTGTTCATGTCGACACCGTAATAACAAGGTGCGATGACAGGAGGACACCCTATTCTCACATGTACCTCTTTGGCCCCGGCATTCCTGAGCATCTTGATCAGTCTTGTCAGTGTCGTTCCGCGGACGATACTGTCATCGACAATGATGATACGTTTGCCGTTTACTGTCGATTTTATAGGGTTCATCTTCATCGACACTGCATTCTCCCTCTGAGACTGCTCAGGCAGGATGAATGTACGGTCGACTGAACGGTTCTTCATGAATCCTTCTTCGTATTGTATACCTGATTGGATGGAATAGCCTAATGCATGTGCTCTTCCGGAATCCGGGATCGGCATGACCAGATCGGCATCGACAGGCGACTCTCTTGCTATGATCATTCCGACTCTCTTCCTCACGTCATAGACTTCCATGCCGTCCATGATGGAATCCGGTCTGGCGAAGTATATCCATTCGAACATACAATGTGCCTTCGGATGCTCCCCTTCCATCTTGTATGACTTCACTTCTTTGGCTGTAAGTTCAACGATCTCGCCTGCCTCCACATCCCTGACGAAATTCCCGCAAAGTGTGGTCAAAGCAGCGCTTTCTGAGACGATCATGTATGCTTTATCGAATTTTCCGATGCATAACGGCCTGAATGCGTATGGATCACGGACACCGAACATACGGTCATTGACAAGTATCGCTAATGAGTATGCTCCATCGAGTTCCTCCATCGTCTTTCTGATCGATACGATGGGATCCTTGAGTTCTACAAGGTATTTTGCCAGGATCTTAGCGATCAGCTCTGAATCCGAATTGGTGATGAATGACCATCCCTGATCCATGTACCTGTCTTTCAGCTCTTTGTAGTTGGTGATCTCCCCGTTATGAGCGACAGATACAATGCCCGCGACAGTCTGGACCTGCATAGGTTGTGCATTAAAGACTTCTTTGGAACCGGCTGAAGAATAACGGACATGGCCTATACCGAATTTTCCTGAAACTCCGGCAAGAGCCTGTTCATTCAATGCAACGTTCACAAGACCGTTGCCCTTCACTGTTAAAATCTCATTCCCGTTGAAAACGGAAATCCCCGCGGACTCCTGTCCACGGTGTTGGATTATTGATAATGCCTTGTAAAGCGACGGAACTACGTTGTGCGTCGCGTACATGCCGACGACACCGCAACTGTGCTTAAGGCCAACCATCAATTCTTCCTTCTTAGTGTGTTTTAGCCCAGTTGTAGGATCTGAGCTTTGTGGTCTTTCCGTATCCGCATGAAGCACAGATTCCTGTCCTCACATGATATGAACGTTTTCCACATCTGCGGCATGGGATGTGCGTTTTGAATTTGTTGTGTCTTCCCTGTGCCGGTGTTCCTCTTCCCATGATTCATCTCTCCTTGTTATCATCACGGCGAAATGTAAATGACATTGTCACCACGAACTATGACGGTGCTAAGCTTCCTGACTACATTGCCTTCGACTATCTCCTCAGCATTCTTGAGTACGACATTCATGTGAGGATCGTACCCGTCGAGGACACCTCTGTATTCCTTTTTACCCTTAAGTTCAACAATTACGTTCTTGCTGACTGCGGTTTGAAGTACAGATAATGGTTTAATCATTAAGCCACCCTATTGTGATGCCCATTATTGCTTTAATATAAAAGGCTTTTTCACTGTCACACGAACGCGCCTATGGTCGGAGCATCCAATCTGTCCATATCGTAGAAGACGATCGCTTCTCTGATACATTCCGCACCCATACCGAATCCGAAGAAATGATCCAACATCGACGCTCTCCAGAGAAGATCCAGAATTGTTACGCACATCGCACCGTAATATGAATTCGCCATATCATCCTCATAACCCAGCTGATCCATCATATAGAACACATTACCGAGAAAACTGTCCCTTCCGTTGAGCACCGATATGTAATCCATCAGCACCTTTTTCCCTTCCTCGTCCGGTTCCCTGATTTTAATGTCCTTGGCATCAACGAATCCTTTGTGATGGAGCTCTCCCTCGTCATCCATAACCGCCCATTCGATAGTGTTCTCATGTGCCATGAACATGTTCCAATTGTAATTCATATCACAATAGACTGGCACACTTAACGGATCGTCGGATCCCATCGATCCCAGAGATGCATCCATCGCAGCATCGTTGAGTTCGTCCATCTCGAATTTCCCGTCAGATGTTATGCCATCCAATGACATCTTAGGCTCCTCAAGTGATGCGTTCATGACTTTAGCTATATATGCCAGATTAGTGAAATTCTTAAGATTCTCGGATATCGACATCCTCAGCTGCGAAGGATCGCACATCACACCTGTCTCCTTACAGATAGAATAGAATTCTCTGTAAACCGCAGATGCCTCTCTATATGCCATATTGAGTCTTCTTTCTGATGCTTCTGCCAATTGTTTGGCTTCTGCCTCTGCATCATTGCCATTATCTGTCCACACTCCGCGACAGGACAGATCCAACTCCACTTTTATCCTGTCTGACACATAAAAGTGATAAGGAAACTGTCTGCAGTATGTGGTCCTGTTCTGATAGATATCACACTTCCTGTCGTTGAGGAAAACGCATGAACCTTTTCCCTTCTTCATCGCCAATGCGAAATGCTGATCCTCGCACCTGCTCTTGACCATCGCTTTAGGATATTTCGTCCTGAAAAAGTTCCTTTCTTCGGGCAATACCTCAGGCTGACACAGACAGCACATGCCGCATCCCTCAGGGCATTCCGTCTTCTTTCCGATGACATCAGAATAATCAATCTCTGTCACAAATGTCCTCTCCTATGTTCCCGCCGCACATCTCTCCGTCCTCTAGCTGTCTCTGCCCTCTCACAAAAACAGAATCAGGGAATATGGCCTCTCTTCCTTCGAACGGTGAATATCCTGCTCTGCTGTGCAGTTTGTTCACATCGATATTCTTCATATTCTGCATATTGAATACAACGAAATCGGCATCATATCCGACAGCTATCCTACCCTTGTTGACACTGAAAATCTTACCGGGGTTCTCTGAACCCATTTTCACAACCATCTCCAACGGTAATGTCCCGTGCTTCACCATGCTCATGTATATCGGAACATTCGTTTCGATGCACGGTATACCTCCGGGAGCGGATTCGTAATCCTGTCCCTTGTCTGTGAGAGTGTGCGGAGCATGATCGCTCCCGAACATCGTAGCCCTGCCTTCTTTGAATGCCCTGACGAGATTGTCCCTTACGTCGCGATTCCTCAGCGGCGGATTCACCTTGGTCTCTGCTGTGCGGGAATCGTCGGCACAGAAGAACATATGATGTGACGTAACTTCAGTAGTAAAACCCAATGAAGCCGCTATCTTCAGCGACTCCGCATCGGTCACGTGACAGATGTTGATCTTCATTCCTTTGTAACGGGCCAATCTCCTGATGGCATTATGTTCAGCTTCCAACGGTCTGTTCTTTAGATGGTCCCAATTGTCTTTTTCAGGATTCTTCAATATCAGAGAATCATCCTCTGCATGGACGCTTGTAACTTTTCCGGTACGTGCCACATCGCACATGACACGGTATATTTCGTCATCATCGTTCATCAGTATATTGCCTGTGGTCGAGCCCATAAATAATTTGAATCCGCAGACCATGGGCGCAATGAGATTCGTATTGCATCCAGGCGTCAGAGCTGCGAACAACCCGTAATCAATCAATGCCTTGCTCTTGATCTCGTTCTTCTTGTCCTTGATGGTTCTGACATCAGTGGATGGGGGCATCGTATTGGGCATATCGAGGACACATGTGTTGCCTCCGAATAACGCAGCCGTGGTTCCGGTCCTGAAATCCTCTTTCTTCGTCATCCCAGGATCTCTGAAATGTACATGTGGATCTACGAATCCGGGCAGGATTATATTATTCCCGAAATTGATCCTTTCGTCTCCACCGCGCACTATATTGCCTACAGTGACGATCCTGCCGTCCTCGATACCTACAGCCGTATCCTTCAGTCTTCCGTTTATGAAGAAGCGCCCCTCTATGACCAGATCCATCCTACAACCTCACGATCCTGCCTTTAGGCGTCTCTTCTCTGTATTTCTCTTCTTTAAAGATGTACAGATCGGAATCTTTCAGTTTCCACGCATCTTTAGGCAGTTTAGCCTTGTAACACAGTTGCTCAAGGAACTCCTCTGCAGTCCAATCGTTATCCTGCGGAAGCAATGCACCGTATTTCCTGC
The DNA here is from genome assembly GCA_045600635.1 of Candidatus Methanarcanum sp. Taxonomy (GTDB): domain Archaea; phylum Thermoplasmatota; class Thermoplasmata; order Methanomassiliicoccales; family Methanomethylophilaceae; genus Methanarcanum. The sequence goes on along the minus strand of JAZRYJ010000063.1, from coordinate 10,783 downwards.
CGAACTGTATCGCCAATCCGTCCTCTTTGAGTTTCAGAGTCTTTGGGATGTCCTCCTTCGGAACATTCAATAATTCAGGTCTTGAGAGGAATGAAACTTCGACCAGACAGTTATCCGCATCCTTCAATGTCAATCTTGAAAATCTCGGATCGTGACATGCTGACTGTGCGGATGAGATCAGCGATTCGCTCAACGGGAGCGATGATTCAGGATATCCCATCGAACCTCTCAGCTCCATGTCGGGATATCTGTATATGCTGACGAATACTCCGCATCTCTCATCGAGATCCTTCGGGAATTCTATATCAGCTGTATCGCCTATCGCCTCAGCTTCAATCACTTTTCTGGCCGTTTTAACGGCTAATTCGCCGTTCATTCAATCTAACTCTATTTTTTTAGGTGATGATTTCTTCTTTTTAGGACATTTCGGATTGTGCTTGCAACATTCCTCAGCGATTGTTTCTCTCATATCCGATGTCTCATTCTTCATCTTCTCGACGAATTCCGGTTTCGGCATAGCGCTGATCAGTGCTGAGAATCCGAGGAAGAGTTCCATACCCATTCTCATGAAGTGCATCTGCACATCCTTGTCCATGAATGCTTCTTTGATCTTCTTCAGATCGCCGTCGGTCTTCTCATCGATCTTGTCCTTGACCTTCGCTTTGACTTTCTTAGCGCCCTTTTTCGCCTCATCTTTGGCATATTCGACGAATTCCGGGCCCTCTTCTTTGAGAAAAGCTTTGACTCTCTCCTTGCTCTCTTCAAGGAATTCCCTAAACTCCTCATCTGTCATCTTACTGCTCATTCTCTCCTCTCCTAAATTTTATCGTTAATTTCCCGTCTTTCAGTTCCGCTCCGGCTATCTCCTCTTTAGCCAGCGTCATCGGCAGATTGATTATCCTCTTCTGACTTCCGATATGGATCATTATCGAATCGTCATTCAGTTTCACCAATTCCACATCGGATTTATCGACGAACGGCATCTTGAGCTCTATCACATTCATGCCGTTCTTCTTCTTAAACGACATCGGACTCTCTTCGGAATAAATCTTTGTAGGGTCCGTATCGCCGTAGATCATCTCTGCGAGCATGTCCAATCTGTCCGAACCTATCATTTCGTTCGGCATCTGATATGATATGAAGATCTTCATCGGATCGAAAGCATTGTGGATCAGTTCCATATTGGTCCTCTGTTCAGCGAGCTTCTTCTCGAAATACTCTCCCTCCATGTCATCTCTGAACACCCTGTTGCACATCAGACATTCCACATTCTTGTTATACAGACAGAGATACGAGTAAGCCTTCATCGTCTCGCTTATAACCATCTTCTCAGGATTCACCACAAGCCTAACGGTCGTTTTCTTCGGATCCTCCAGGATCACTTTGACCTTTCCCATTCTGTCCTTTATGTCCTTGATATTTTCGAATACCTCTTTCGAAGGCATAGGCACCTGTACCATCTTACCCACTGCCGGTCCGACGAATGAAACGATCTTCTTCGCAAGATTGAATAATTTATCAAGATACCATCCCGATATATCCGGGAAACTGAGAAGCCTTAACGTCTCACCAGTGGGTGCTGTATCCATCACGACCACGTCATATTTGTCTTTCTCATCGAAATCCAGAACATAGAAGAGGGCGATGATCATCTCCATACCCGGAAGTATAGCCATCTCCTCTGCGGTGATGTCCGTCATCCCTTGTGATTCAAGGAACAATCTTGCATAATTCTCGATCTCCGCCCATCTCGTCCTCATCTCATGGATTATGTCTATCTCCAATGCATCGAGGTTGTCGCTGACATGCTCTATATCGTGACCCAATTTGATGTTCAGGGAATCTGACAGAGAATGTGCTGAATCTGTACTCATCACCATCGTCCTGTATCCTTTTTTTGCAGAAAGTCTTGCTGTCGCTGCAGAAATGGATGTCTTTCCGACACCGCCTTTTCCCGTGTTGATGATAAGCCTCATACCGATAACAACGGCTGGGTAGTATTTGAAATCATTCAGTACAGTGAGCACTCATACAAAAACAGAACAATGTATTAAGTCTCACAAATCTGTCATTCTGATATGTAAGAGCAGGATAGCCGAGTTGTTCCCGGCTATCCTGTTTCAGAAGAATAGTTTGCGTACCTTCGATGTCATGATGTCTATTATATCGAAGATACCCAATAGAGCATAGAAGAACCTGAAGAACATCGTGGTCGTTTTATTTTCACCCATGGATGTACCCGTCAGAGCAAAACCGAATCCGATCAGGAAAACGGAATATGCGACTGCGAGAATGAAACCGATCTTCGTCTTCTTCCACACGAACGGTGAGATCAATATCGGTACGATACCTATCACTACCATCGCTATGAGTGAATTCTCTTTCGTCATTGAGAACATGTAGTGATCCATAAAGAATTCAATAACACCAAAAACGATTACTATTATACCCGTGATCACGAGCGCCAACGTCATCGTGAGCAATGGCACGTTGCTGTTGGACACGGGCGTAAGAGGATTTTCAGCCATAATTGAAAGTGTCATTGTTCGTATATAAACCATCGAATGTGATATTCATTCAGCGACATTGTATCAGAGAAGAATGAGTGCCGAGGATGGGGTTCGAACCCATGACCTTCGGATTTCCCTGGAAGAGGTCTGTTGACCATCTTAGACCCTATGAGTCCGACGCTCCACCAGGCTGAGCCACCTCGGCATATGTGTTTAAGATGTTTGAAAGAAGATGTTTGTAGGAGGATTAATCGGTTCACTCGGAAGGCGTCTCTTCTTTGACTTCTTCTACGGGTGCTTCTTCAGCTGCCTCTTCTTCAGGGGCTGCTTCCTCTGCGGGTTCCTCGGGTTTCGCGAAGATATCCATGATTGATTCAGGCTCTCCGTCACCTGCTGAAAGGACCTCACTCTTACGGATCTCGATACGTTTGATCGGGATGACGACGTGACATGCTTTCGCTACATTCTTTCCGAGTTCGCCGGAAACGATCATCTTGATGATGTCTGCAAGGTTGTTCTCTTTACCTGTTTCGATAAGACAGTTTGAGATACATCCTCTCATTCCCTCTTCCTGGGATGACTGGATCCTCTTATCCGCAATGGACATTGTCTTGATCCTGAGTGTGTAGTTGTCTTTTGTGACGATGTCTACGACGTGGTCCGTCTTCGTCTTCTTTCTTCTTGTGAGCCTTCTCACATAATCGCTCGTAAGCTCATGTCCGATGAACACGGTCTTTGCATCGTGACCATCGGCACCTGTGATCTGGAATCTCATCTTGATGTGCTGTTTGGAAAAGTCCTGTGTGAGTTCCTGGACTGTAACATCCACTGTCCTTCCGTACAATGTCTCTACTTCGATCGCGGGTGTTTCTCCGATCTCAACCTCGTTGAACAGACGGGGCGCATGGATCTTGTACCATTCCTTTGCTTTCCACTTGTCCTTTACTTTACGGGACGCGACTTTTGCTTTCTTTGGTTCTGCCATCAAAATCCTCCTAGATTTTCGGTGAACGGATGATTATCCTTCAATATATAATCATATTGGGTTTATTTTAAATAAAAGTGGTACAACAATTTTGTCCAATTATTGTACATTCGTACTAATCAACCTTGACCCAGATGATCATAGATCTGTCCTTTCGAAATTACGCACGGATGATCTCACAGATATATATGTCATTGCTATAAACACCGCCACTCCGATGACAAATATCGCTGATTGTACGCCGATGTCACCGAATCCTGACGCATTGACTGCCTCCAATCCGGGGATATAATGCAATGATTCAGCGAATATCACTATTGCGAATGTCACTATCATCGAGATGAAGAACGGCTTTCCGCAGTAATACGACGTCTTAAAGTATCCGTTGAAGAACACCAGATTGAAACAACCGAATATTATCAGTGCAAATCCCAAGAACGACAGATTGGCTGCCATCAATGCGCCGTTCGCATATGCGTCGACATCTGTCAACACAGTCATACGCAACATCGTCAGTATCAGCATCACTGCGAATCCGCACATCTCGATCAATACGGCGAATAAGAATTTCCCTATCACAACATCTCTTTTGGATATCGGGAGCAGCACAGAATATGTGATATCATTGGATATTTTCCACTTCTCAACCGACTTAAATATCCCCAATGTTATGAAAAATGCACCGATCAAAATCGGATAATTGGGTATCAGCGTCATCAATGCGAATGCTATGAATATGTATGACAACACAGATGCGCTCAGACACATCTCTTTTCTGAGAATCCTGCCCATCACAACCCCTCCATACGCAGGATCGTCTCTTCAAGCGTCTCCCCGTCCTTTGTGTATAACTTCCTGAATTCCTCCAATGATGAATCCACTGCAATCGCACCGTTCTTGATGTACAGGATGTTGTCGGCACACCTTTCCAGATCAGATGTTATGTGTGTAGAGAACAATATCGTGGCCCCGTTATCTCTCAGGTCTTTGAATATGTCGAGAAGTTCATTCCTTGAGAACGGATCCAACCCACTCGTCGGTTCATCCAGTATCAGTATCTCAGCACCGTGTGAAAGTGCAAGGGTCATGCTGAGTTTCATCTTCATCCCTTCCGATAATTCAGAAGGTGTTTTATTGATATCGAGATCGAATTGCGCCAGATATCTCTCGCACAATGAATCATCCCATTTGGGATAGAATGTCTTTGTTACAGCAAGGATGTCCTTTATTTTGTTCTTGGGATAGTAACATATCGAACCGCAGGAATATCCGATCATCTCCTTTATCTCGGATTCATTATCTTTCACGGTTCTGCCGAAGAATCTGACCTCTCCGGATGACGGATGAACAAGATTCAGCATCGATTTTATAGTAGTCGTTTTGCCGGCCCCGTTCCTTCCGATGAATCCCGTTATCCTACCTTCTTCCAGTGTAAATGATACGTTATTCAAACGAAATGAAGGATACTCTTTGCAGAGATTCTTTACTTCAACAATCCCCATTCTCATCACCGAATATCAGTTTATGCAGTTTATCGAACTTATCCATCGGCGGAATGGCGATGCCTTTCTTCTCATCAGCTAACAACAGTATCGTATCTCCTGGGTTTATCCCGAATATCTCGCGTGCCTGTTTAGGTATCACAATCTGCCCCTTCTCACCTACTGTTGCAGTCCATGCATATCTTCCCTTTGAAGCTGGCATAATATCACAAGTATGATTTGTATAACTAATCATACTATTAAAAAATTGTCAGATTACACATACAAATACCTTGAACATAATACAGGTCCGATGATAGACTTCACAGGCATAGACTTTCTGTCCGTTCTGCAGAATCTGAGAGAATCATTACCCGATTTCATTTCAGTTTTTTTCGCATTCATGTCATCACCTGTGTTCTACATCGGACTTCCGTTCACCATAGCACTGATATTCTTCTGGTGTGTGGACAAGAAAGGCGCATCGTTTCTTGCGATCAACTGTCTGCTGTCCACGATAGTGGGGGGATTGCTTAAGGATCTGATCAAACAACCGAGACCTTGGAACATATCCCCTGACATACACCCTTATGGGCCTGCACTGGAGGATTCCGGTGGGTATTCCTTCCCCAGTGCACATGTCCTTGATTCCACAGCTACCGCTGCTTCTCTATGGCATATGCTTGGAAAACACCCTCTCACATACATCGTGACCGTGATAGCTCTGATAATCTTCTTCGCCAGGATGTTTTTGGGTGTCCACACTCCTCTGGATGTGATATCTTCTGTGTTGATCGCATTGATCATCGTCCTCATGAATATGAAGATCATTGATTGGGCATTCAGAGATGACAAACATTTCAACATCGTTTTCATCGGATATCTGGTAGTGTTCATCATATTGTACATCGCATGGATGTCGTGCGGAGATTCCGGGGCCTATGAAAAATACAACGGAATAATAATCGGTGCGATACTCGGGTTGATAATAGAAAGGAATTTCATCCGTTATGAAATAGAAAAACTGCCTCTGAGGAAGAACATTCTGAAATGCATCATCGGTTTCGTCATCGCAGTGGCCGTATTCATAATCCCGTATGTCATAATACAAGGCAACATGGGGATGGCAGTCGGCGGATTCCTACTGACATTCGTGTCATTCACATTGACGCCGATACTGTTCAGGAAGCTGTCTGTTCTGCACGCTTGACCACATTACAGTGCTCCATGATCGCTCTTTGGAATAGCAGAACCATTAATATGGCTTCAGTAACAATCGGCATGATGCACTCTATACTTGATTTAAGATTGAACACAAGAGTAATCAAAGACAGAATCAGGAATGCAACAATGAGATACCAGGCCAGCTTAGAACGATTGTTGATCCTGTATGCCAATATTATCAGGATCACGTCAAAGGTTGTTGATAATATCGCAATCAGAAACGATGTAGAACCAAGGTCGCTTACATAATTCGTTATGTAATATGACATCAGGACTGTGATATTGATGGCAGATGATATTATTATCAGCGTAACGGTGATTCCTACCTTCATTCTGTTGTCCAAATTGTCCGCTCCTTTGCGATGTATTGTATAACGCCAATAAATCAATATCTATTCTCCAATCTTCAACGACCCCCACCGCAAAGCAGTGGATTTTCAGCGGAATTGGTTATAAAATATTATATTGCGTGACTGTATATTTCACGCCAATATGTTCGATGGTGTTGCCACACTCAAGAAAAAATCAATTTCTACTGTAAAAAAAATGACACCATTGATCTCCAGATCCATGGGCATCATCATTCTGATCTATGCCGTTCTTGCATACTACTCAAGATGTAAGACCATGGGAGTCAACGATGCTGTCGTTCCATATTTGTCACTCTTTGCATCAACAGTATTTGCCATACTTATTTTGATAGATCAAAGCAATAATGTAAACCGCGCCGTAGGTCTGTACGCTATGGCCATTGGTATAGACAGGATCGTAAAATGGACAGATAGTTTGAATCCCCCTCATGGGATAGTGTTCGTTTTTGCGATAGTCATGATAGGTTTCTGCGTAAATCTCATAGTGACCGGGTTCTTCTTCCTAAGAGGATATGTAAGATGCCGTCCCGGTATGATGTTTGGTACGTGTGTCCTGTTCTTCCTTAACGGCGCATGGATTCTGTTCATGATGTTCAATTTGGAGATTCCGTTCGAGACCATAGCGTTGGAATATCCGGATACGATCGTGCTGCTGTTCATCTATGCTTTGCTCATCTATATGCTCAATACCGAACAGATCAGAAAATCATCTGATGAAGAGAGATACGATTCTGTGTTGAGTTCGATAAGAAAGATCACCGCATGTGAAGAGGGTTCATTAATAACTAAACAAACAGCGGACGTACTCAGCAAAGCATTCGACAACAGATCTGAATGGAAAAAGATTGAAAATGGACCTGCAGAATGCGAATATGATTTCACAATCATACACACAGTCGGTGACTACTCATATGTCACCGTTCAGAAATGGAAAGACAATGATAATCTGTTCTTTACAGTATCTGATCACAAAGAAGGCACGATAATAGATGCATACAGATTCAATGTCGATGTAATAGATGAATCCGTGGATGATACAGGTAGAAGATTCATCTCGATGTACAATAAGGATGGTCTGTTCATCAGACTGATGGTGAGGGAATGACAATATGAATGCAAAGGAATACTTCAGCAAGCAACACATTGTTTCCATCACCTGTCTGATATGTATGATAATATACATGTCAATCGGGCTGTATAACGACGACATATTCACTATACTGGCATGGATCGGCACCATATTTTTGGCCTTTGTATCTTTGTTAGTGACCGTAATACCGCGTCCGGGCAAACCATTCACAGCGGGCATTATCGGATTCGGCTTCGGCATACTTATGTTATTAAGATTCGTCGGGTTATTCCAAGTATTCAGCATCATATCGTACATCATTGCATCGGTAGGTATGTGCATAGGTATGATATGCATATTCATGTCATTCATGGCATTCTGCGGTGACAAATACAACGCAAGACGTATGATTATAATAATAATCATAATGATGTGCACCGTCATCTTCTCCCTTTTGGTCGAGGTGGGAATATACAACAAAGATTTCAACACAGCACTCGATGAATACAAGTACGAACTGTTGATCATCATTCCCGCAACGATGTACATAATCTTACTCAGTGACAATGAAATCAGTGTCAAAGGCATCAAGAAAAGATTCGTAAACAATGTGAAATCAATATCTAACGTGATGATTGTTGACGATGATGCCTATCTGATAAGAGATGACATCATACGTCTCAACGATGAAAAATCCATTGAGTGGAAGAAATCGAACGAACATTATGTCGAAGCCGTTACAACCATACCGTTCTTCATCGATAAAAAGGAAGCGAAAATTGAGATTCAAAAATGGAAGGATGGAAAATACTGGATGTCCATTGTGAAAAGCGATGTGGGCACTATAATGCAATCCATGAGATTCGAGATCAGGGACATCGTACCGGATGATGATGACATAAACAGATGTTCAAGTGTCACGATCTACAGCAGCACAGGTTATTTCATCAGAATCCTGATAAAGGACAAGGACACCAAATCACTGACGAAAGGTCAAATGTTCTTCTACAAACTCATAGGATATGACTACTGAGGTTCCGCATCTCTGAAAATGTCACCTTTTGTTGTAATCCACGGGAACCATATGTCCTCGATTATCAAAGATGAGACGCATGCTATGACAGCCATCGGATAGCCGCCCAAGAACGTCATCGTCATGGCGATTGCCATACTGGTATTCTTCCAGACTCCCATTATGAAGAATGTCATTCTGGAATCCTTATCGATATTCCTCTTGGAAACGTACCATTTCGATATTATGTGAAGTATCATTATCCTGGCCACTGCGATGGCCAGCAATATCAATGCAATTGTAGGTTCATCAAATATGATGTCCTTATTCTTATTAACGGAAAGGAACACTATCAATGCCATGGCGATATTGATCACGATCTGTCTGAACCACTTCTTTAGCATCATGCGTTTGATGATAAATGACAGTACCGTCGGTACAATGATGTACGTGAGTATCGAGAATATTATCAATGACGGACTGACTGCATTTCCAACTGCAAGATAAGTTATCAGTGTTGTCAATACTATGCCGGCAAGATATGTGCATGTAACAGCAGCAATGGCCACGTCCTGATTGTTATTACACAGAGATGCTCCTGTTATCACGGATATTGCACACGGTACAGCCGCCAGCATTGCAAAACCGTAATATGCTCCGTCATCCAATGGCGATACGGCCAATGCTATGAGTATCGTGATGCCCGCATTGATCAGAAATGTCTGGATTATCGAATCGATGATTATTCTCTTATCCATCACCCTGTCCTTATCGAATTTCAGATTATCCAGGGAGAATGTCATCACTATTATGAGCAGTATTGTCAGAAGTGTACTTGTGTCGATATTGATATTGAATTCCCCGATGTCGAATGAATGCTCCAAGGTTACCTTCTCTATCACGAATCCCATGATCAGACCTGCGATACACCAGATCATCAGATTCAATATGATCTTCCTGAAATCCATATGATCAACGACCGCATCAGGATTATGCCTCTTCCGCAGCGGACATCCTCTTGGCTATCCTGTCCTTTCTGTTCACTATCCACGGGAACCAGATATCTTCCACAATAACGGACATGATACATGGAATCACAGCCAAAGGCATGTTAGCCAACAACGACATCGACATCGCTGCTGAGAGACCTGTAGTCTTCCATACACCAAGTACGAAGAATGTCATATTCGAATCACTGCCGATCTTTCTCTTTCTGACATACCATATCGAGATGATATGAAGCACAGCTATCCTCAGGACCACGATGACAAGCACCAATAATGAAAGTTCGATGTTATCCAGCATACAGTCCCTTCTTCCGTTGACAGAGAAGAAGATCATAAAACCGAATGAGATGTTTATGAGTATCTTCTTCACCCATTTCTTGAGATGGAGCGGTTTGATCAATATCGCAAGGATTATCGGCGATACGATGAACAGAAGTATGTATTGGAACACCTGCAACGGATTAACTGCTGACTGAAGAAGTGCCCATGATATCAAAGGCGTCAAAATAAGACCTGCCAGATAAGAATAGAATGTTGCTGCGATGGCTGTCTCCTGATTATTGCCGCATAATGATGCAGCGGTTATCACAGATACCGCACACGGCATGGCGGCTATCATGAAGAATCCGTTGACGACCTCATTGTTTATGGGAATGAATATCACAGCCATTATCAATGTGACGATCACATTCACAATGAATGTCAACACAATGGAATCTATCGCGACCTTCTTATTCAGAAGAGCTTTCTTATCGAATTTAAAACCGTCCAGTGAGAATGTCGTCGCTATGACCAGCATTATTATGATAAGAAAACCTGAATCGATGTTGAAAGTCCCCAATCCATAATCGATATTGAGATTGATATCTACCTCTTCAAAGGCGAACCCTATGATGATCGCTATGATCGCCCATGTCATCAGATTGAGGACAATCGTTTTGAAATCCATCATTCCAGACAACACAGTACGATTAAAAATACATTTTCAACTTTGAATCCTCAATTTAGGGATTAAAGATCATTGTCGATTCATTTTAACAAATCTTAATTTTTCCATCTGGTCATCAATCGAAGTTTGTCGAAATATTTATATTGTATAATCCCTATATGGATTATATGAATTT
>JAZRYJ010000062.1:0-37873 GCA_045600635.1 Candidatus Methanarcanum sp. | reverse complement strand
GTAAAAAGAGCGATGGCAGAGCCTATCTTCTCCCGCAGGCCGACGCAGTCGGCCGAGGATTTCAAAGTGTGAGCGCAGCGAACACTTTGATATAAAGACCGAAAGTCCTTTTATACTACCCCATAAAAACTAACAGCGCCTCAAAAATATCATCAAATATGATATTGTTCGTTGATCATTCTGTTCCTTTCATCCCACAACTTCTGTGAAAGATCGACGAAATATACATGCGGATTGGAGAAACGTTTGATCTCGTCCCAAAGAGAACTCATCTCTTTGATATGGTATTCACGTATCTCTTTCAATGTCGGAAGATCATATACCAGCTTTCCTTTCTTTATCACAGGGACCAGCAATTCTCTTGCTTTGAATTCAGAAACAGTCTTCCTTTTCCATGTAGCCTCAGGGTCGAAAAGTTCCAACGGTTTTGTTTCATCCAACATCTCGTCGTGCATACATATGAGATCCGCCACAGCTTTGCCGTCCTTACCGAATATCCTGTATACTTTCTTGAACCCGGGTGTCGTGAGCTTTTCGATATTGTCTGAGATCTTGATCTTCGGAACAATATTCCCTTTCCTGTCCTCGATCGCCACAAGTTTGTATACGCCGTTGAACAAAGGATCGCTGTGGGATGTGATTAGATTATCACCTACGCCGAACGCATCGATCTTCGCACCCTGATCTATGAGATCCTTGATCAGCCACTCATCCAATGCATTTGAGACTACAATCTTGCAATGTTTCAATCCTGCATCGTCAAGCATCTTACGTGCTTCCTTCGTCAGAAATGAGAAATCACCCGAATCCAGACGTATCGCACATTTCTTCATCTTAAGTTCTTTGAATACTTTGATCGCATTGGGGATCCCGCTCTTGAGTGTGTTGTACGTATCCACCAGCAGAGTTGCACTGTCCGGATACAATTCACAGAATGCTTTGAATGCCTCATATTCGCTGTCGAACATCTGCACCCATGAATGTGCCATTGTTCCACTGGCAGGAACGCCGAACATCTTATCCGTAACGGTACAGGCTGTTCCTCCGCATCCTGCGATGTATGCTGCTCTTGCCCCGTAAATGGCGGCATCCGTTCCGTGTGCACGTCTTGACCCGAATTCCAATACCGTTCTGCCGTCAGCGGCACGGACGATACGGCTGGCTTTCGTAGCGATAAGAGTTTGATGATTCAACGTAAGAAGCAGGAATGTCTCCATGATCTGTGCTTCTATCGCTGTTGCCCTGATTGTAAGAATGGGCTCACCGGGGAATATCGGTGTGCCCTCTGGCACTGCATATACGTCACCAGTGAAATGATAATTCTTCAGATAATCCAAGAATTTCTCGCTGAATATCCCTTTTGAACGCATGAACTCTATATCGTCATCATCGAATGAAAGATTCATTATGTAATCTACAGCCTGTTCCAATCCGGCTGCGATCGCGAATCCTCCGTTGTCAGGCACATGTCTGAAGAATATGTCGAAATAAACGATACGATCCTTCAGTCCTTTTTCCATGTATCCGTTGCTCATCGTGTATTCATAGTAATCACACAGCAACGGAATGTTCCTTGCGTTCATCATCATTCCATCAGCTATATCGTATAAATAATAAATCATACGACCCAGAATGTAGGCTCATTCTCCCTTTTTCCTGGAAATGTATGTGATGACGAACGGTACGAATGTGGCGACCAGACCGATAACGAACAGAATGTTCACGAACATCCCGAACTGACCGTAGAATGTGACGGCACCGTGATTGGGTATCGATGAGATGAATGCAGGACAGTCCTCTGATGTCGGATTATCGAATGTTCCATAACAGTTGCCTTTCCAATCATAATATCCGATGGTTCCATTCTCGGTTGCTCTCACAAAATTGAAACCGTTCTCGACTGCTCTGAACGACATATTCCTGGTATGCCAATTCTCCAACCCATGCCAATCCCATGAAGGTGAAAGCAGAATATCAACGTGTGAATCCACATTGTTGGTGTATATCGGGTATTCCATATCATAACATATCAATGACGAAACGCGCCCGTATTCAGTATCTGTATAGTGCATGATCCCATCACCCGGAATGGTGTATTTCTCATCAATCGGCACAAGTTTCGTTTTCACGTATGTCCACTGTGTAACGCCGTTCTTCGTAACGAAGTCGCATCTGTTGCTGATGATCTTCTCGTGGGATTCGTCAACGATTCCGTATCCCCAGAGTATATCCACACCTATCGCCAGTGCATTCTGTTCGATGTAATCTGAAAATCTCTCATAATCCTTGCTTTCAAGGGCGTACGCTTCTTCAGAAGTACAGATGATGTCGACATCATTGCCTTCCTGCATATATTCGATCACATAATCTGTAGATCTGTTGAAGAAATCTATGTCCATCTCGTATGTGACGACGACATCACTGTTGTAGTAACAGTTGCATGGTCCGGAGAACGTTGCCACAGTGACTCTGCCTGGGTCGACGTCATCTACAGCAAACCTGACCCCGCTGGCAACAATCACAATGAGAATTGCTGCGATACACCCCACTGCCCTGTAGTCCGTTTTCCTCAGTGTCACACCTTTCTCGACCAACAGATTGACCGATGTCGCAAACATACATATCAGGAATGCCAATCCAAATGTCCCTATCACGGACACTGACTGCACGATCGGAAGAAATGCCGCCTGGGAATATGCGATGGTATAGAAATCCCCCAGAGGAGTTATCAAAGACAACAACATCTCAATTACTACCCATAGGCATGGGAACATGAACAGACGCTGAATGTCATTCATCTTCTCACAAAGCAGGCGATCGATGATGAACGGTATTGCGACAATGATGCTCAGTAACAGCAATGCGATGATCAGAACCACCGGGTGAATAAGGTCTACACCTACGCTGAACTCTGCGATGACCATGCTGATGAACAACATCACTAGAACCGACAGAATGCCGTTTTTCTTGGAATTCGAACGTGAGATGTATATCATCAGTGCCGGCCATATCCATACTGAAAGAACGAATGCACGCTCACCGAATGATGTAGAACATGTGACTATCGCAATTATTGCACATATGATGACAATAATGACATTCCTGTCACATTTGGATTTCAGCTGTTCGAACACAGTCGGGCAATGTGTAACCAGAGATAAAACGCTATCTTACCAGATGATATGTTAGTAGTGCTCCCGACGGGATTTGAACCCGTGTTGAAGCCTCGAGAGGGCTTCATGATTGGCCGCTACACCACAGGAGCGAAAATTCTGATTGCCCGATTACTAACCCGTTAATAAATGTTTGCAGAATGGATAATTCACTCTGGATGCAGTGGTCTGGACCTTTTATGTTCAGTACTTGACACGCAGCTTCTGATATCTGCGATCTTTTTGATCGGGATGCCTGTTTCTTTCAAGATACTCTCATCATCGGATCCCAATCTGACCAATATCTCATCTAGATCGTCGTATGATATGTTTAGGTCGGACTCATCGGTCTGACCTTCCCACAATCCTGCACTCGGCGGTTTGGTGATAAGCGAATCGGGAACATTGATCATCTTGGCGATCTGTTTGACCTGCGTCTTATAGAATTCTGATATGACTGACACATCGCATGCGCCGTCACCGAATTTGGTGAAATATCCCATCAGGATCTCACTTTTATTCGATGTCCCGAGGACAAGATAATTCCTCTTCTTGGCATTATTGAAGAGTATCGCCATTCTGATCCTCGCAGCATAATTCCCTTTATTCAAAGGGGTGTCGTCATCCGACACCAATGTATCGATGGTCTTCTGAATATTGATTACCTTATACTCGGTATTCCAGATCTCACTGATCATCTTCGTGTCATCGAAATCAGACCTCGGAGTGGAATCAGTAGGCATGAAGATGTTCAGAACATTCTTTCCCAATGCATCGACCGCCAATTTCGTGACCACAGCTGAATCCAATCCTCCGCTGAGGCCGATGACTGCACCGTCGCATCCTGTCCTCTTTACAGTATCCCTGATGAATGAAATCAGATTCTTCACGTCAGATTCCGTAACCGGCCTTACTCCTGCCATCGACGATGTATCATTTCCCGATTATATAAATTCAAAATTAAAAGAACATCAAATAACAAATGATAATCCAGCAATTATATGGCAATGATTGTGCACCATAATATTTTAATGTAGTATAGATTTGTAGGCCACGCAGCCGAGATGGCCCAGCCCGGTAAGGCGCGAGCCTGGAAAGTTCGTGGTGATTCACCTCGGGAGTTCAAATCTCCCTCTCGGCGCTTTTTTTGTTATTACAGTTGAATGGTTAATTTCGTTGCACTCTTGTTAAATCATGGGATTTAATCTAAATTTTCTCCAATGAAATGGAGAAATTTTATATCAAAATAAATTATTTCCAATAATATGGAGATATTGAGGAGAGACTATCTGCAACTTCTAAAAGATGCAACAGATAAATTAGATCTTGTAAAAGTGATAACTGGAATGCGCAGAACAGGTAAAACTACCGTCATGCTCCAGCATCTTGAGTATCTCCGTTCCACAGGGATTCCTGAAGAATCCATATGCTACATCGACCTGGATCTTTTGGGCAGAGAAATCGATTCTGAAGAATTGAAAATGATGTTACAGCCATGTCTGGAACAAATAGGCACCCACTATGTACTAATTGATGAAATTCAAGATGTCAATAAATGGGAACTTGTAATTTCTATGCTTGTTGCACGTAAAGATTGCGACATATACATCACAGGTTCGAACTCCAGGATGTTATCTTCTGAACTATCCACCAAACTCTCAGGCAGATATATGGAAATCGAGATTCTTCCTCTGTCCTTTAAGGAATACATGGAATTGCATGGTGGCAGCATAGAGGAAAGATTCAACCAATACATTCGTTACGGTCCACTGCCGTCAATAGAGCCAGACAGAGGAGATTCGATATGCCGTGCTCAGTCTGAAGGCGTGTACAATACAGTGATAATGAAAGATGTGCTCTCACGCATATCGGGAAGATCGGACAAATTGAATTCTGTCTGCAGATTTCTTTTCTCGAACATCAGGAATGTCACTAATACAGATAAAATATCAACAGAACTGAGTCTCTCTAATGATACTGTACAGAAATACATCAAAGCATTGTTAGAAGCACATCTCTTTCATCATGCAGACAGGTATGACGTGGCAGGAAAGAAAATATTCACATCCAAAGGAAAGTACTATGTTACAGACCTCGGTATGAGGAATATCCTTGTAAATGCGAATGAGCTCCGTGATATAAGTGCCCCTCTGGAAAATATCGTATTCTTCGAATTACTGCGCAGAGGCTACAAAGTATTTGTTGGTAGCTTCCGTGATAAAGAGATTGACTTCACTGCGATCAAAATGGACGAAGTGAAATATTATCAGGTATCGCAGAGTGTTATGACAGAGGATACATATGCCAGAGAGGTCAGACCTTTAAGATCCATCGCAGACAATTATGAAAAGATCATACTGACAATGGACAGATTCGGCTTGGGCAATGACAATGGTGTAAAAGTTATCAATGTGATAGATTGGCTGATAGATCAGGAATAGACCTCGTATTTTGCTTATTTCATCTTTTCCCGAATAATTGTGGTATACATCACACGAAAATGTATACGACAAGAATATAACTGCGATGTCGCATTCGCTAACCATGACGAAGAGGGCGGATTACGACCAATGGGTAATCGATTGGATCGCTTCTGAGAAAGATAAAGGTAAGAAATGCTTCGATGTAAGGAAGATGGGCAACGGATACTATGTGTACTATCAGACCACCCGTTACAATCCTGACAACAAGAAAAGAGAGAAAGTGTCAGCATATATAGGGAAACTCACTGAGGAAGAAGGGCTTATCGAATCGAGAGGTAAAGAAGCTGACATAATCACACCTGCAAGATATGGGTTGGGTGTTGATACAGGCGGTACATTCACTGATGCTGTCATCATCGATCTCGATGATTATTCTGTCATTGCAAAAAGAAAATCCCCCACGACGCATTACGACCTTTCCATCGGATTGTACAATTCAGTAGATGCAGTGCTCACAGCTTCGGAGATCGATCCTTCGCAGATAGTGTCTGTCGGCATATCCACCACACTCGCTACGAATTCTGTCCTTGAAGGCAGAGGCGGTAAAGTGGGATTGATCCTGATCGGATGGGATCCCACGGAACCAGTGTCATTCGGTGAGGACAAACAGATCTTCGTCAAGGGCGGTTACGATGTGAGAGGGAGAGCTATCAACTCCATGAGTTTGGAAGAGGTCACCAATGCAATAAACACCATCTCGAAGGATGTGGATGCCATCGCAATATCCGGATTGTTCGCCAATGTCAATGCGACCCAGGAAAGGAAAGTAAAGGATCTGGCATCCAAACTCACCAATCTCCCTACAGTCGCAGGACACGAACTGTCTGCAGAATTGGGTATCGGATTACGTGCTGAGACGGCCGTTCTCAACGGCAAACTGATCCCGATCGTCAGCAGATTCTTCGATGATGTGGAAGCGACATTCAAGAAGAAAGGCATCAACGCACCGATCATGGTATACAAGGGAGACGGTTCCGTCATGACGATCGATCAAGCGAAACTGTATCCCGTCCAGACCATACTGTCAGGACCGGCAGCTAGTTCCATGGGTGCGAAGATGCTCTCAGGACATGAGAATTTCGTCGTTGTAGATATCGGGGGGACGTCCACTGATATCGCTGTCGTGGAAGAAGGATATCCTCAGATCCAGTACACAGGTGCTGAGATCGGAGATTGGAGAACACGTGTCAAAGCCGTCGACATGTACACCATAGCACTGGGCGGAGATTCCAGAGTCTCAGTCGTCGACGGAAGATTCGTCTTCGGTCCGATGCGTGTCATCCCGCTGTGCACATTCACCGTGGATCATCCTGACATCATCCCTAAGATCATGCACAATGACGTCTATGACTATTACAGATTGAGAGAGAATGCGGATCTTTCCGCGGTCACAGAACGTGAGAGGATCGTACTGAAAGGTATGGAGAATCACAATGCGATGAGTTACATGGAAGTCATGAACGCAGCCGAAGGACTGTGGGACATCAAGAAGGAATTGGATCATCTCGTCAGCGAACGTATCGTAGAGATATCATCCATGACGCCTACCGATCTCATGGTGTATCTGGATCTTTTGGATGTAGGCAATCACGAAGGTTCAGAGGCAGGTATCCATGCCATATCCGAGAAATTCGGTATGACGATGAAACAGGCCGCCACCCTGATGATGGAAGAGGCCAGAACAAGAGTGGCTGAAGCGATATTGGACAAAATGGTGAATGACACGATGGACGGTAAATGGAGGAACCGTGAAACGGATATGTTCGTCAGAAGGATGTCGTCTTTCCAGAACAAAGAAGATCCGTTCAATATGCTGGCACATGTCAATGTACCGATCATCGGCGTAGGTGCTCCGTCAAGATATCTCATGGATGATGTTGGAAGGAGACTGAACACCACTGTCATGTTCCCTGAGCATAACGAGGTCGGAAATGCGATCGGTGCCGTATCAAGCAAGGTCGTTGAATCCTTATCTGCGATCGTGACACCGACACATGATTTCAGATTCAAATTGGAAGTCCCCTACCTCGGACCTTCATACTATTCGCAGATCAACAGTGCCATATCTGCAGCATCAAGCAGTCTTGAGAAGTTCCTAATCAACGAAGTGGAAAAGAAAGGTGGAAGGAACATAGTCGCTACAACAAAGGTGAGGACCGTCATGGCAGTGGAAGGAGGAGTCGGCAACTGGGAAGAGACAGGTGTTGCCAGCAACATCAATTACGTTGAAGTGAAATCCAGAGCCGTGGGCGATCCACCGGAGATCGAACAGTCAGGAGAGAGACAATGACCATCTTCGACGGAATGGATTTCATCGGCCCGTTAGATATCGACGGGAATGATGTGCCAGAATCACCAGGCATATACCTGATATGCACAGGATCATCAGGCGGAGAGAAAATAATCGCGTTGTATGAGTCCGATAACATGAAGGACTCCATAATCAACAATCCCAAAAGGGACTGTTGGGAGAAGAACAGAACTGACGGCAATTTCACATACAATGATGAGAAACTCAGATCATATTACCTTCTTAACAACGATGAATCCGAACGTCAGAGGATAGTGAAGAAGATAGTGGAAAGAAGGCCGTACAAGATCGTATGTTACGAACCTCCGAGAGATGATTTCTGATGACTAATACAGTTGTGGCACATATGAAAACCTGCTATAAGACTAACAAGGTCACCGTATCCATGAGGGACGACGGCAATCTTGACGTCAGGATCGTAACGGATTGTCCGCATGTCAAAGAATATGCTGAGAAGCTCAAAGTGATCTCAATTGACGATGTGACGAATTTCGCGAACAGCAAGGTTGTCGATCCAGACATCAGAGCGACGTTGTCTGTCCCATGTCTGACGCCCATAGCCGTATTCGAAGCAGCCTGGCTCGAATTGGGTATGCTGTCAAAGACATTGGTTAGGGATGTCGGTGAGAATTCGGTATCGTTCCATCCTGATGTCGAACTAGAGGATGTCAGCGATCAACAGGACAGCAAGGTTCCTGATTGTGACTGGTGACCGAATATCATTAAATACGCGCGCAAGATATTCACGTAAATACGAGCGTGCGCACATGAAGATAAATGCTGACGTCTATGTCAAAGATGTACCTGGAAGCCTCGTCGCATCTTTGGATCCGATATCTACATTCAGCGGAAACATAATAGGTGTGGTCCATCACCGCGAACAGATCATCAGCGGAAGGATCCTGGTCCACATCATTTTCGATATGCCTGCTGAACAACTGAAGAACCTTACGAAAGAGTGGAAGAAGAGGGACGTCATCATCGTGAAGATGGATGAGGCCACGGAGATCTACTCGATGAACTACATGCTCGTCGGAAATGTTTCCGGTAGTTACATCGATCAGTTGGAAGATGATTTGACCAAAATGACATCGTATATCTCATTCGATGTCGGATACGCCTCAGGAAAGAACAACGAGAACGGAAGTACAATGTTTAATGTCACAGTGCATTCCAAAGAGGATCTTGAGAAAGTGGACAAATATTTCAAGAAAGAATCCGAAGTCAAGAAATTCACACTCATCAGGGGCGTGAGCATATGAAACTGTTCATCTCCGGTTTCGGTACCGTAGGTCAGGGTTTGGTCGAACTCCTTCTGATGAAAGAGCCTGAATTGAAATCGAAATATAATTCAGAATTCAAAGTTGTAGGAGTCATGGACTCCAAAAGTTTCGTCGTTGACAACGACGGCATCTGCGGCATCTCCGTTCTCACGAAGAAAAAGATGTCCAAGAAATGCGGCGAAGATAAAGGCGAAAAAAAGAATATCGACATCCTTGATATGGCTGATTACGATGTTCTCGTTGAATGCTCTCCGACCAACATAGAGGACGGCGGAGATGCGCTGAAAAACGTGGAACATGCATTGAAGAACGGCAAAGATGTCGTTATGGTTAACAAGGGCCCCCTGGCATTGAAATTCAAAGAACTGTCTGAACTTGCCAAGAATAACGGTTGTCTCATGAGATACGAGGGATCAGCAGGAGGCGCCATGCCTCTGATCAATCTGTGCAATGAAGGACTTGCAGGTCAAAAAATTAAGTCGATCCACGGTATATTCAACGGCACATGCAATTTCATCCTGAGCAGGATGGATTCAGGAATGCCTTTCGATCAGGCCCTGAAAGAGGCACAGCAACTAGGGTATGCGGAAGCGGATCCGACATACGACATCAAAGGATTCGACAGTGCATGCAAGGTCACCATTCTTGCCAATTCGATATTCAATCAGAATGTCACTATCAAAGATGTTTCGATCTGCGGCATTGATACGATCACTGAGGATGCCATATCTCTCGCGAGATCGCGTGGAATGGTGATAAGGCTCATCGGCGAAGTGAAATCCAACGGTAAGTTGGAAGTTTCTCCGAGGCTTATACCTGTAGGACATCCGCTCAGCATAACCGGGACACTCAACACAGCCGTCATAGATACCGACTTCGCCGGTCCGATAACTGTTTCTGGACGCGGAGCCGGAAGATCGGAGACTGCATCAGCTATACTCAGCGACCTCATCGCTCTGGCAAAACAGAGACAGTGAAGATAATGTCAAGAATCTACATCTACGACACTACACTCCGTGACGGATCGCAGATGGGAGAGATATCGTTCACGATCTCAGATAAGCACAGGATCGCTTCGCTGCTTGATGACTTCAACATCGATTTCATAGAAGGCGGGATGCCTGCGTTCAACCCCAAGGATATGGAATTCATGTCGTCGGATCTCGGATTATCACATGCTAAGATGGTATCCTTCGGGAGGACACGCAAACCGGATGTGAATGCATGTGATGATGAGGAACTTGTAACACTTGCCGAATGCCCTACTGAATGGGTCGCGATATTCGGAAAGACATGGGATCTCCATGTGACCGATGTTCTGAGAACGGATCTGAAAGAGAATCTCAGGATGATAAAGGACAGCATTGAATTCCTGAAATCCAAAGGGAAGAAGGTCATATTCGATGCTGAACATTTCTTTGACGGATTCAATTCCAACAGAACGTATGCGATGAGAGCTGTCAAAACCGCCATTGAAGGCGGTGCCGATTGGATCGTGCTCTGCGATACGAATGGCGGCTCGTTACCTGAACTGGTCGGAAAAGCGACGTCGAAGATCGTCAAGATATTCGATAAAGTAGGGATCCATACACACAACGATTCCGAACTGGCCGTCGCTTCATCAGTAGCGGCCGTGAGTAACGGTGCGACAATGGTACAGGGCTGTATCAACGGATACGGTGAGAGATGCGGAAATGCGAACCTATGCTCGCTGATACCGATCCTGAAGATAAAAATGGGACACACCGTATCAGCCGATCTCAAAAAATTGAACAGTTTGAGTCACACGGTATCGGAGATAGCGAACATCAACCACAGTTCGAACATGCCCTTCGTGGGCGACATGGCATTCGCACACAAAGGCGGGATGCATGTGAACGCAATTATGAAGGATTCAAGGACGTATGAGCACATCTCGCCCGAAAGTGTCGGCAACAGGAGAAGGGTGCTGATCTCCGATATGAGCGGTCGTTCCAGCATCTCCATGAAATTGAAGGAGTTCGGAATGTCAGCATCGGATCTCGAATTGAGTGACATCTCTGAACATGTCAAACAGATGGAGGCTGACGATTATCAGTATGAAGGTGCCGATGCCAGTCTGCAACTGCTCGCAATGAGATTGTCGGGAAAGTACAGCAAACCTTTCGAGATCAAAAGCTGCCGTCTGCATATGAGCGGGGCGGAATCCCCGGACATGGTATCGGAAGCCAACCTCAAAGTCGTCAACATCGACGGTCAGACGGAACTCACGGCTGCTGAATCGGACGGACCGGTAAATGCCATGGACCTCTCGCTCAGGAAAGCCATATCGAAATTCTATCCTGAGATCAATAAAACATGGCTGTCAGATTACAAAGTACGTGTCCTCGACGGTGACAGAGGAACCGAAGCCAGGGTACGCGTACTCATAACCACCACCGACGGGACCAGGGATTGGAAAACCGTCGGCGTGTCAACAAACATCATTACAGCGTCACTGATCGCACTTTCGGATTCACACGAATATGCCATCATGACGAACAGGTCGGGAGAACAATGAAGAAAGTATTGGTAACACTTGTTGGAAAGGATACCGTAGGTATCATAGCGAAAGTCTGTACATTCTTTTCGGAGAATAACATCAACATCTTGGATATATCACAGACGACTGTCGATGAATTCATCAACATGATGATGATCGTCGATGTCTCGAAGTACAAAGGTACGTTCGCAGATCTCAGCGACAGTCTGAATGAAGTCGCCAAGGATGTGAACTGCGTGATCAACGCACAGCGCACTGAGATATTCACTATGATGCACAAGGTATGATCACATGACGACGATCACAATAGAGGACATCGCAGAGACCAATGCGATGATCAAAAGCGAGAACCTGGATGTCAGGACCATAACCATGGGTATCAATCTCATGGATTGTATCGATTCCGACCTGGACAGTCTCAACAACAAGATCTACAGCAAGATCACCACACTGGCGAAGAATCTCGTTTCAGTAGGGAATGAGATCTCACATGAATACGGGATACCTGTCGTTAACAAAAGGATCTCTGTGACGCCCATCTCCCTCATCGGAGGGGCTGCATGTGACAAACCTGAGGATTTCGTCACAATAGCAAGGACATTGGACAAGGCTGCAAAGAAGACCAAAGTGAATTTCATCGGCGGATATTCCGCACTCCCGATCAAGAATATGACAAAGGCCGATGAGATGCTCATGGATTCCATACCTGAAGCGCTGTCCGTCACGGACTGCATCTGCAGTTCGATTGGATTGGGTTCCACAAAGATAGGTATCAACATGGATGCCGTCAGGAAGATGGGGGACATCATCAAGAAAACAGCTGAAAAGACAAAGAACAACGATTCCATAGGGTGCGCCAAATTGGTCGTTTTCTGCAACCCTCCGGATGACAACCCGTTCATGGCAGGGGCTTTCCACGGCGTGACTGAAGGGGACGCTGTCATCAATGTGGGTGTCAGCGGACCCGGCGTTGTCAACATCGCGATAAAGGAATGCAAAGGAAAGAACTTCGAAGAATTGTGTGAAACCATCAAGAAGACAGCATTCAAGGTCACAAGGGTAGGACAGCTCGTAGGTAAAGAGGCATCCCAAAGACTCAATGTGCCATTCGGTATCTTGGACCTGTCATTGGCACCCACACCCGCTGTCGGCGACAGCATAGCTGATATCCTGGAAGGGATGGGGCTCGAGAAGGTCGGTGCTCCCGGTACGACTGCCGCTCTTGCGATCCTCAACGATCAAGTCAAGAAAGGCGGTGTGATGGCATCATCATATGTCGGAGGACTCAGCGGTGCATTCATACCGGTAAGTGAGGACAGCAGCATGATCGATGCTGCAAAGATCGGTTCCATCTCCATAGAGAAATTGGAAGCAATGACCTGTGTCTGTTCGGTGGGATTGGATATGATCGCCATCCCGGGAAAGACCACTCCTGAAACGATCTCAGGAATAATCGCAGATGAGATGGCCATCGGTATGGTGAACCAGAAGACCACTGCCGTGAGAGTTATTCCTGTCATCGGAAAGGATGTAGGGGATGAAGCTGAATTCGGAGGACTTCTCGGAACCGCACCGATAATGAAGGTCAATCAATACAAATGCGATGAATTCGTGAACCGCGGCGGAAGGATCCCTGCACCCATACACAGTTTCAAGAACTGATTCCAGCAATCTGAAGTATATATAGTGGAAATCCGATTCCTAATACATGTTGGAATTAGGGGATGCATCACAGTCGGTAGACTGGAATTCCATCGTAGATGTGTTGAACCAGAACCACATCCCTGAGATATTTCTCGGTTTCGTCGGTATCCTGGCTTTAGTGATAACATACTACTATGTATCGGACAAGAACAAGGCAGTTTATGACGTTCTGGTCCTTATCGGTGTGATTGCAGGAATCATAATGGCGTTCCTATGCGCCTCATCATCACTGAAGGCTACTCTGCCTACTTTGATCATCGTCACGATAGCGAGTTTCGCACTCATCATCAGACCGTTCCGTGATATCAAATTCATGATAGTCGTAGCGTTATTCATCATGGTCATTGTCTACATATTGTTAGGAAAAGTGACCGGCAACTTGGATTTCTTGGCATCAGGATGGCCAAGGTTAATTGTCGCATTCGTGGCAGGTGCGATCGTCTACATGCTGTTAGTATTCGTACAGGATGCTGTGCTGTTCCTGGGAAAGGTGTTCAACGCCTGGCCCGTGTTGGCCGTATTGGGCATCCTGTGTATCGCCGAGGCGATATGTGTCGGATTGGGATACGGTTCGATAATCAACATCATCATGGGCCACATGATGGATAAAGCTGAACTCATTTGATCGATGAAATGAAGGAGGTCATTGCTGATTCGGCAATGATCTCCGACAAATCGTTTTATACCGATGTCTCATATGTGGCACTTATCTGATTGCGTGTTGGACGGACATTACCTTTATATCGCATAAGACTATGAAGTGCCTAGCGGGCCGGTGGCTTAGCTAGGATATAGCGCTGGCCTTCTAAGCCAGACGCCTCGGGTTCGAATCCCGACCGGCCCGCCAACTTGCAATTGCAATACAGAGAGGAAAAATCATGAAGAGAGGCTCACGCGCCTGGAAGAAACGCGGTAACCAGCGTTGGAAATGGCGTAAGAAGAAAATGAGAAGAAGAAAGAAAGCCCAGAAGATGCGCAAACAGTAAGTCTCATAATCAGATTTACACGGGAGTTTAGGCTAACCTGGTAGACTAGCGGGCTCCAGTTATAGAGCGTGATTAGAAATGGGTTTGCTGATGTTATGATGAATAACTGGAGCGATGACTCATAATTTCGCTGGGGGTAGCTCCCCCAGTGGTGGAAACCCGCCTATAGGGGTTCAAATCCCCTAGCTCCCACTCAGCGCATTTAGGCTTCTCACCAGCTTCGGCTGGTAAAACTTCTTCTTACAATTTTTACACATTCATTCTTCGGTCGAAGGTATCGCCATATTAACGAATGAATACAGACGTCTGCCCGGTGCAGGTTTGTTCTCCCTTAATTCCTGTATCGCATTGCCGATCAGCATCATCGCCCTCATATATTCGTCATCTGTAGCATACATCGGAGCGACACCGAAAGTTAGTCTCGATTCCTTCACATCCAGACCTTCTGTGTTGAGATACGAATAACCGTCAATCAGCTGTTTTATCATGAATTGCATATAAATCGCTTTCATCTGCTCAATTGACGGTTCGGAAGGCCATTCCTTCAGATCGTCTGAAATAGCGTATGTCTTCTCAACCGTACCGCGCTTGCGTTCGGTCGAAATGATCCTCACCATTCCGTCCCTTTCCATCTTCGCAAGGTGACGGTACATCGTGGAGCGCGGGATGTTGGGACACTTTTTTGATAATTCAGTAACGGTGATGTCATTCGACTGACCTATCTCGATCAATATTCTGCATTTTGTTGGATTCAGAAAATATTCCATCGCTTTGTCGTTCATGAACAATAATATGTTCTTGAGTAGATAATATTATCAATTTGATAATATTACTTTTCTGATATCATCATATCCAGATTGTCACCGTCTTTGGATAATCTGAACGTCAGACCGTTCTGTTCGTATGTTATGACCTTACAGCTCCCCATCAATTTGGACATGCCTTCTTTGATCGTCGGTTCCAATGATGCATCCCTGCTCACAGAATACTTCCTTATCAATTCAGTAAGATCGCCGGGCATGAAATCCACGGTCCTTGATTGTAATCTGTCGATTATCTTGATGTCTCTGTCCGTCCATTTCGGCGTCACTCCGCTGAGGATGTACTTGTTGAACCATGATCTTGCCTGTGTCATCTCCTCAGAGATGTCCTTCTTTACCATATGAACAATAAAGAAATTACCATCCTTCGGTTCCCAGGATCCGGGTTCATCATAATCATCCTCTTCAAGGAATCCGACAGCGAATATTATCTCATCAAGATCTGAAAGCTCGGCATACAATGATGCCTGCAGGATGTAATTCTCGGGAACTTTACTGATGTTCCCTTCAGAATCCGTCCATTTACTCCTGTCACTTGCCGTCTTAATCTCCAGGATCGCTCTTCTTTTCCCGTTAACTCTGATATATCCGTCCACAAGACCTCCGAACACAGGATTCATCTTGAAATGATCATAGCCGCAATCATCTTTGGACACAGGTTCTTCGACACCTACTTTATCGACAGATGACAGTTTCATCGGACCTTCCAAAAGATCGATGCCGTGTTCTCTGACGTACGAACGTATAATGGGCTCGATTATATCTCCGGCTACAGTGTATTTCGTAGGCTCGTATTCCGAATATATCTTGGATATCAGACAAGCAGCATAGAATTCAGAATTGTAAGGATCCGACCCCAGAACAGCATAGAATCTCGAACCTGTGATCTTACCGTGTATTGAGGGATCAAATGTTACTGTCCTGTTCTCCTCATCAATCTTCCTGATCCTGTAATTCTGTATTTTGTATGACATCCCATCACCGATATCGGCAACGATAAACACATTATTAGATTATGCTATATTCCGGGCAATGATCGACATAGAATCCGAATTCCGCTCATTGAAGGATGAAAAATATGCAGAGTTCTCGAAGAAACTCCTCCCTGGATCCAAGTATGAAATGATCGGGATAAGATTGCCTCAGCTGAGATCAATCGCTAAAAAGATAGCGAAAGATGATTGGAGATCGTATCTTAATGATTGGAAATTGAGATACTTTGAGGATCTGATGCTGAGAGGATTCGTGATCTCGTATGTCAACGTGGATCTTGAGGATCGTTTCCGATTATTCAAGGATTTCATCCCGCTGATAGACAGCTGGTCGATATGCGATTCGTTCTCTGCCACATGGAAACCGAAGAAGAAGGATATGGCCAGATATTGGAATTTCATACTTCCGTATCTTGATACCGGTGACGAATTTCAGATGAGATATGCTGTCGTATCCATGATGGATCACTTCATCGATGATGATCACATATCGGAAATTATGGATTTCATGGATTCGTATCATCACGACGGCTATTACTTCAAAATGGCCGCAGCATGGAATCTTGCCACATGTATGGCGAAATATCCTGAGAAGGTGATGTCATATCTCAAAGGGAACAATCACCTTGATGATTTCACATACAATAAGACGATCCAGAAAGCGATCGAATCCTTCAGGATATCTGATGAGATGAAATGTGAATTAAGAAAGATGAAGAGATCATCTGATTAAGTTCTCTATCTCCTTGATTATCGCATCCGCATTCTCATTGCCGACACGTGCACCCTTTCTCGGATAGAAGGACCAGTTGTGTTCCCTGCAAACATCCTTGTACATCTCATTGGTGACTGCTATCAATTTCCCGTCTGGGAATGATGGTATTAGCATAGCGAACATATCCTTCGGTACGCACAGGACCACTTTATCAAAAGGTTTGGCAAGGAAAGCTATCTGTCCGACGAAATCCTTCTCCTCCTGTAATTTCTCATAATCCTCTTTGCATGATGGTACGAAATCATACTTCATGACGACATAATTAGAAGGAACGAATCCGAATTTGCCTGAGATGAATCCCATGGATGCGTCAGTTATCGCAGATATCCTCGTGAAAAGATTCTTCACCTCGGTGCATCTTCCTCCGAACATATCGAATGCCGGGATGAATGCATCTTTAAGGAAAACGGTGGAGTCGTTGGTTATGACAAGTATCTTCTTCTTGGAACCTTCAACCGTATCTGGTCTCATTATCCCTCCGCGCCCTGCTATTCCCATTATTACACCTTCCTTCCCAAACGATATGCTATGTTGCAATTACCTTCGGCGGATACCATGCACGGTCCCGACGGACTTGTTGGTTTGCATACTCTGCCGAACATCGGACATTCCTCGGAACGGATCAATCCTCTCAAGACTTCTCCGCATCTGCATCCTTTCGCCTCGGGTTCCACATCAGGTGTCTTGGCAAGGATGTCCTCATGTACCTTAGTGGCATCGCAATATGAGTATCTGTCCTTCAGAGCGAGAGCGCTCTTCTCGACCACAGGGAATCCTCTCCAGGGTCTGTCGACAGGTTCGAATGTGTCATTCATCAGTCTGAGTGCCTTCACATTCCCTTCGGGCTTCACCAATCTGGTGTATTCGTTCTCGACCTCGACCCTTCCCTCTTTGAGCTGTTTGCAAAGCATATATGCCGACATCAGTATGTCCAAAGGTTCGAATCCTGCTACGACCTGGGGCATGTGATACCTGTCGACGAAGGGTTTGAAGATGTTCAGTCCTGTTATCACTGCAACGTGACCGGGATCTATGAGTCCCTGGATCTTGGTCTCTCCCATACTGAATATCTTCTCAAGTACCGGCGGACATATCCTGTGGCAGCTGTATATGCTGAAGTTCTCAGGCAGATCCTTCTGCAGAGGGACGCACGTCGACGGTGCTGTGGTCTCGAATCCGACTGCGACGAATGTCAGAGGCTTCTTCTGCTCTCCTGCCATCCTCACAGCATCTTCGATTGAGTATACGATCCTTACATCCGCACCTTCGGCCTTTGCATCATTCAGTGTCCCTATTGTGGTAGGGACTCTCATCATATCTCCGAATGCGCATATTGTGATTCCGTTCCTCGCTAATGTGATCGCATCTGCGATCTCTTTGCTTGTGGTGACACATACGGGACAACCCGGTCCCTGACGTATCTCAACACCGACTTCCTTCAGCATGTTCTCGAGACCGAAACGCACGATAGTGTCCTGATGTGTTCCGCATACATGCATGAAAGTGTAATCCACATTCATCTCGCGTATCTTGTCGAGTATCTTCTTGGCTGTCGCCTCGTCCCTGTATTTGAACATCATTCGGCCTCCACTATTCTTAGGTTCTTGACGCAGCAGGTCTGTCCCGCTGTCACTTTCACATCCCCTTTGCATTTGGGACATGAGAGTATCGGTATGAAGTGATTGTCGTAATCGCTCTGGAGATTCTCTACTTCTCCTTCGTAACCGCATTTCTTGCATAGGACGCGGATCTCCTCCTTCTCTATGATGAGCTTGGATCCTTCCAGTATGGTCCCCTTCGTTACGATCTCATAAGCGAATTCCATCTGTTCCTCACCGAGATTGGTAAGATCGCCGATCACCAATGTGACCTCTTCCACTCTCTCTGCGTTATGCTTCTCCAATTCTTTCAGGATGGCATTGACTATATCGGATACGACGGATACTTCATGCATCGTCCCGTGGTATGCCATCGCTGTTAATAATCCATTCGTGACCACATCATTTCCGTATGATGAAAAAAATACATGGGGTTCAATCGATATGATGTTGTTAAAATGTGATTTTTTCTGATCGCACAAATAACAATTATAACGCTGTGAGTATTAATTACAAAAGAGTGAATGCTGTTTCGAGTGATACGTTGAATGGAAAGATAAAATTATTCGAAAACGGAAAGATACATGCTGTTTAGGATCTGGACAAAGAAGATTGGTTCTTTTCGGCTGTAGACATTGTGTCTGTATTAACCGACAGCACAGATTATCAAAAATCTAGAAACTATTGGAAAGTTTTGAAAAATCGCTTAATGAAAGAAGGAAATGAAACGGTTACAAATTGTAACCGGTTGAAAATGATTGCTGAAGACGGGAAAATGCGCGAAACAGATTGCCTTTGCACATCAGATGTTCTTCGTTTGTTCCAATCCATTCCTTCACCCAAGGCAGAACCGTTCAAAATGTGGATGGCCAATGTAGGAAGCGAATGTCTTGATGAGATTGCAGATCCTGAAAAAACAATTACACGCGGTGCAGAATATTATCGTGAAAAAGGTTATTCGGAATCTTGGATAACTCAAAGGCTTCAGATAATAAAGATGCGCAAGGAGCTCACGGATGAATGGAGAGCTCGTGGCATTGAGGATGAAAAATCATATGCAATACTTACATCCGAAATGACAAAAGCTTGGAGCGGATTTTCTGTTGCTGAATATAAAGAATTCAAAGGGCTGAAAAAGAAAGTCTCGTGACAATATGACCAATATCGAATTGGTTCTGAATATGCTAGCAAAGGTAACAACAACAGCAATTTCCAAACAGCGTCAACCCAATTCGTTTTCTGAGAGTAAAGAGATAGCAAGAGAAGGCGGCAGTGTAGCAAAATCCGCCCGCATTGATATAGAAAAAAGGGTCGGGAAATCTATTGTGTCTCCGTTGAATGCTTCAGACAAGAAACTTCTAGAGGTTGACAATTCCGAAATAAAACATATCGATAAAAAATATGATGAATAACCCATCATATTTGTTTAGATGAATCGCACATATCGGATATGCTGCATCTGTCGCATCTGCATCTGCCAGGAAGACATACAACCTGTCCGTGACGTACGAAGTAACGATTGATGTCGCTCCATCTTTCCTTCGGCGTTATGCGCATCAATTCGAATTCCGTATCGGTCGGATTGCCCGTGTGCACCAGACCTATGAGGTTGGATATCCTGTGGACATGTGTGTCCACACATACCGAGGGTATGTTCATCGCATACGATCTGACGCATGCTGCGGTCTTCCTTCCGACCATCGGGAGTTTCAGTAATTCCTCCGTATCCTCGGGCACTTCGGAATCGTATTCATCCCTCAGGATTCTGCAGCATTCGATGATCGCCTTTCCCTTCTGACGCGGGAATCCCGCTGGATGTACCGCTTCCACTACTTTCTCCAGATCGGCGTCCGCCATCTCATCCACGGAATCATACAGACGGAACAGGTTGTCCGATGCTCTCCTCGTATTGTCATCCCTTGTTCTTTGGGACAGAATGGTGGCGATAAGAACATGGAACGGATCCGCAGGCCATTCGGGATTCAATCCCTCTGACGAACGTCCCGGATATGCACCCTGATTGTCATATTCAGGTGCCAGGATGTCCAATATCACGCAGATGTCCTTTTCAGCCATCTCAATGCACCTTCCGCCATGTAGAATGATCCTGTCACAAGGACGTTCTCGCCGCCGCGTACGGCCATAGCTCTGTCCATGGCCGCGTTGAAATCCTCAATGTATTCAACATCCTGGATGTATTTTCCGAGAACAGCGATCATCCTGTCTGATTTCATCGCTCTGTCGGTCGGCGGCAGTGTGATGACCACTTTCGATGCTATCGTGGACAGGTTCTTTGCGATTCCCTCCACATCCTTGTCCGAAAGTATACCGAATACCACTGTTACGTCGCCGTATATCTTCTTGATATTGTCGAACACTATCCTGCTTCCATCGGAAGTATGGCTGACATCCACGATCAGCGGCATGCCGTCAATCTTCTGAAGTCTGCACGGCCAATATACGTTCTCAAGACCTTCAGTTATGTGCTCCTCCAATTTCTTGGAACATGAAACATGTCTTACCGCCTCGATAACGAGCTCTGCATTGCTGGCCTGATAATCTCCAACGACAGCGATCCTGTACTCCTTACCGCTGTATCTCATCACGGTGTACTTCTCATTGAGCTCAACGATCTCCGATCCTTCTGTTATGCATATGTCCGAACCGTTCTCCACGGCCACACTTTCGATCACATCCAATGCGTCGCCGGTATTGTTGGTCACGACAGGGACATTCCTTTTGATTATCCCTGCCTTCTCAGTTGCTATCTCCTTGATGGTGTCGCCCAGGAATTCAGTGTGCTCCATCGAGATCTTCGTTATTATGGAAACTTCGGGGATGATAACGTTGGTCGCATCGTATCTTCCGCCCATTCCAACCTCAATTATCGCATACTCGACCTTCTTCTCCCTGAAGTAAAGGAACGCTATCGCGGTCATCACTTCGAATGATGTGCACTGCATGCCGTTCTTCCCCATGTCCTCCACCATGGGTTTGATTATCCTGATGCACGAATCGAGATCCTCATCTGAGATCTCCTCTCCTGAGATCCTTATCCTTTCGCTGAAGTTGATTATATGCGGTGATGTGAACAGACCCGTTCTTATCCCTGCACGGTCGAAAATGGATGCGAGCATGGCGCACGTCGAACCTTTTCCGTCAGTCCCTGCCACATGGATCGTTCTGAACGCCTTCTGCGGATTGCCGAGTCTGCGCATGAGCTCATTTATGTTCCTCAGACCGAACACTATTCCGAATCTGCTGAGTCCGTACAGCCATGCGATATTCTCATTCTCTTCCATCAGACCACTCCGCTATCATTTCATTCACTGTCATTCCTTTCTTCTTGGCTATCTTCCTAATCAGTTCCATCGCACCCGAACCGTATTGCGCAGCCTTCTTCTTCTTTGCTGCGATCTCGGGCTGTTGTATGCTGTATGCGACTTCTCTGAGGATCTTCTTTCTCGTATCTCCGGGCATGAGTTCTTTGACATCCATGCCCTTTACGATATCCATCACGCGTTCATCAAGATAAGGATATCTGATGATCCTGTTAAAATGTTCACATACGGAACGCTCATGGTGTAATGTGGTATTCATCAGACGTGCGATGTCTTTGTTCCTTTGTTCTGTGAATTCTTCCTTTGATAATCCTTCATATTTGGAATATCCTGCGAACAGCTCGTCCGCACCCTGACCTCCGATGATGATGTTCTCTTTACAATTTTTGGATACGTAGTACAAAGGTACCTCGAATGAGAGTGTTATTGTATCAACGGTACCTGTTACAGATATCATATCCTTGATGCAAATCTCAAGATCCTCTTCGTTCATCGGAAGATGGACCCATTGCAATCCCAGGATTCTTGAGGTCTCATCCGATTCTTTAACGTCGTATGCATCATCCACTCCTACAGTGTAAAGAGTGATAGATCTTGCATAATTCTTTGCGACTGCAGCTACTATTCCGCAGTCCAGACCTCCAGAAAACGCAATCGCCACATCTTTGTCTTTAACGATGTCACATATAACATCTTTCAGAACTGATGTCAACCTCCCGGAGATATCCATAAGTGATGCTAGGCTCAGATGTATAATAGTGTTTTCGTTTCTGATGATGTGCTTGAGAATCAGAGATGATCACGGTGGATTAAGGATGAAAAGGGGTTTGCACCCCTTCTAATGTGTTTATCTCTTCATCTTAACGATGACAAATGCCAATGCGAACAGCGCAAGCACAACAGCTACAGTGCCTGCAATGAACATGATGTTCTGATTGTTTTTCTCAGTTTCCGGTTTAGGTTCCGGTTCAGGCGTAGGGGCTTCAATCCAATCGGCCGTTATCTTAGTGTTCCTCTTGAATGTATATGACTGATCCACCTCATCTCCGGTCTCTGTGTACCAGCCGTTGAATATCAATTTATTGTGCTCTGGAATCGGAAGTTTACTGTTCAATTTACCTCTGTCATCTGTTGTGAGATATGCTGGTTCAACAGTTCCACCATTAGGTTCCAATGTCACTTTGTAACTTATCACGATACTGCTCTGGGGAACTGTGAATGTGGGATCCTTCTTTGCTATCTCACCCCATATCCCCGGAACGGGTGTGTAGAAATGACACACTTTTTCACATCCGCGTAACCACTCGGTAACACTGCCGTAATTATTCTTCTCATCGCTACCTACGGTGATATTCGTCGTCGCATAGCATACCACATCATTCAATTCAAAACAATAACAGAACATTCTGTTATAGCAACCATCCGTAAGAATTTCGGCTGGAAGTACGGGGGTTTCTGTAAGAGAATTGCAACCACAGAACATGTTGGCATAACATCCTTCTGCAAGGATTGTGGCCGGAAGTTCCGGAGCATAAATCAACGATACGCAATCTTCGAACATACTGGCATAACATCCTTCTGCAAGGATTATGGCCGGAAGTTCCGGAGCCTCTACAAGAAAACTACAATGATAAAACATAGTGGCATAGCAACTCTTTGCAAGAGCAATAGCCGGAAGTACAGGACTTCCATAAGATTCACACAATCGGCGAACATATTGCCATAACAACCTTCTGCAAGGGTCATGGCTGGTAGAATCTTAGGTGCTTTTTCCAAAGCGGATGTTCCGTATTGCGGACTCGAATAGAACATATTGTAGTAGCAATAAGGCTTAAGTTCCATGGCCGGAAGTTTTAATTCCGATGCATCCACCAGTGAATGGCAGTTCTCAAACATACTAGCATAACAATAAGGTGTGATATCCGCATAGTTGATCATACTACTTATGTCGCCGGATACGGCAATTTTGCCGTCCATTGAGAAATTGAAACAGTCTAAATCATTCACACTCAATGTATTTTTCGTATTTCTGACGTATAGGTTTTCTTCATTTCCCAACTGCACCTCGTCATTCACTCCCCATTCTTCCCAGTTAACACGGTCGTATGATTTTTCTATGAATGCATCTATGCCTGTCACAGGCATCCAATATTTTACTTTGCAATTGTCTTCTTTAGCTGTGATGCAGAGCGGACCGTCTGTCACATCGATATATTCGTCAGCCGAATCAGATGGCATGAAACGGATCAATGTTACACAAATCAATATCGTACACAACACCAATGTTGTCGTCAAAAATGATTCTTTGTTCATCTTATCACACATTATCCTTTGACGTACGATTCCAAACTGATTATGCATTAACGCGAAAATAAATAATATGCGCGCTGGCCACACTGAGAAAATATACAGAAGTTCATTCAGATTTCAGATCTCTGAAAATCAATTCTGCACCGTCCCGTGTCACACGGTACACATCCAGATCCTCAGGTACAAACGTGTTCTCAAAATACTGTCTCGCTTCATCCGATGCACCGTCGGCCCCTCCGTAACGGTTACTTATGTGGATCAGAAACAATGCACGCACATCTGAATCAGAAGCGATCTTGGCAACATCCCCTGCGGTCGAATGGTAATGTTCCATGGCCAATGTCCTGTCGGAATCAACATAAGTAGATTCATGTATCAGTACATCTACACCTTCGATTGCATCCTTCACCGAATCACATACGAGTGTATCTCCGGGGTACGCGAATGAACATCCCGGGATCGGCTTCCCTATGACCTGTTCAGGATTGATACCTTTCACAGTCTCCCCGTTCTGTATCCTGGAAAAATCAGGTCCGGGTTTCAATCCCAATTTGACAGCTTTATCCTTGTTCAGATGTCCGGGGCCGTCCTTCTCCCTGTACAGATATCCTATCGAAGGACAGTTATGCTCCGTGGCGAATGTGAGAACATCAAATGTTTCAAAATCGAATGAATCCCCGGGATCGGCTTCCGTTATGTCAAGATCGAATTCCAGATCCCCCTCGCAGGCATCCATCAGTTTCGTTATCGAATCTTTCAGTCCTCTCGGACCGAATAACCTCACAGGTTCCCTTCTTCCCGACATGCCCATTGTCTGCAGCAACCCCGGCAATCCCAGTATATGGTCGCCGTGCATATGGGTTATGAAGATCCTGTCGATCTTCATGAAGGAGAAGGTCGAAAGCATCAGCTGCTTCTGGGATGCCTCTCCGCAGTCGAACAATGATATCGATCTGCCCTGTTTCACTGCGATGCACGGGAGCGATCTGTCCCTGGAAGGGACTGATGCCCCTGTACCCGCAAAAAGAATATCGAACATATATCATCCGAGATAATCGGGTATGTCGTTCTTCGTCTCTTTCTTCATCTGTTTGTAATGCTCTTTGCAGAGATGTACGTTCCTGATGTCGTTGGATTTGAGAGAAAGGGTTGTGCCCATCACTTTCTTGATGTTGAATGATCTCTCTGCGATGTTCTCGCATCCGCTCACGTCGCAGACGACCTCTTTCGTTACGTGTGACATGTTCTGACGGATGAAATGCGATGATATAATATCTGTGTATGCAGATGATGCATCATGGTCAAGGTATCACCTTCAATGTTATCCGCGGATTTCTCCAGATTCGGTGAGGAGGTCGAAAGGGTAGAGAAGGCAGGTGCCGACTGGGTGCATCTTGATGTCATGGACGGCATGTTCGTTCCGAACATCACGATAGGTGCACCTGTCGTGAAATCCGTAAGAGGCATCACAGAACTTCCGTTCGATGTGCATCTCATGATCGAGGACCCCATAAGGTATGTGGATGACTTCGTCAAAGCAGGTTCGGATATCCTCACCGTACACACAGAAGCGAAAGGGGATGTCATGGGCGCTATCGATAAGATCAAAGATTGCGGTGTGAAGGCCGGCATCTCATTGAACCCGGGAACACCTGTGCCGGAGATCGAAAAATATCTGGACAAGGTGGATCTCGTACTGGTCATGACTGTACAGCCCGGATTCGGAGGACAGTCCTTCCGTGAGAATGGGTTACCGAAGATAGAATTCCTTTCCGAATACGCTGAAGAAAACGGACTGAAGTATGACATATCCGTTGACGGCGGGATTAACCGCGATACGGGGAGAAGATGCTCCGATGCCGGAGCAACGGTGCTAGCCGCAGGAAGTTACCTGTTCAAAATGCAGGATATGTCCCCTGAGATTGAATTATGGCACTCCTTCTAAATCTTTCAAGCCTTCTGCGCGTAATATGAGGTCAACCTTTTATTAACAGAGATTAATCTCTTGATGATACAATGAAAAGCTCTGCCATGAAAACGTTCGCCATCATTGCAGTTGCCTTACTTCTTGCATCAGCCATCGTCGGCATAAGCATGAACGGCAACACCGACAGAGAT
This sequence comes from Candidatus Methanarcanum sp., assembly GCA_045600635.1. Classification (GTDB taxonomy): domain Archaea; phylum Thermoplasmatota; class Thermoplasmata; order Methanomassiliicoccales; family Methanomethylophilaceae; genus Methanarcanum. Next base: position 11,478 of record JAZRYJ010000062.1, on the reverse strand, counting down.
GAAGGTGACAAAGGTATCACCTACACCATCGATGTTACAAACGGCGACAATGCAAAGATTATAATCATCACAGCTGACAGATCCGCATTCAATGAGAGCATCAGCCTCAATGACATCACGATCTACTACGCCTGCATGGATCAGTATGTGACCGATCTGGGGAACTTCGACACGGATAGATTCTACAACGACCTTTCCGAGAAAGGCAAAGTGGATAAGAAGACCGGAGAGAAGATCCCGTACAACACCGAAGTTGTCAAAAACGTCACAGACTTCAAGAGGATCAGCGATACAGAGATCGGATGCACCGTTTCTGTAACGGGAACATACGGTTTCTACATGTTCCACTGCGAACCAAGCGGATTGATCGCTGGCAATGAGTACGGCGCAACTGATGTCAGATTCGTAATACCTGAAGCCATCCCTGATTTTAAGACACCGTGGTTGGAATTCGCTGAATATGCAATGGCCAACACCAAGGATCCTGTCATAAAGCTCAAGATCTTTGACGCTGAATTCAACACCGCTATCAACACAGAGGACATCACACTCTCGGAAGCATTCTGCAATCTGATTGTCAAAGAAGTCATCGTTTCTGAGGATAAGAAACAGATTGATATCAAGACTGAGGGTGACCTTTTCGTCGACACATGTCTCTACGGCGGTGTCGAAGTATCAGCCAATGCGACGAGTTGCGGTCAGCCACTCTTCGTCAGCGACGTTCTCCTCGATAACGCTTTCCTTGTGGACTTCAGTATTGTGGATCATGATAAATCCGCTGGCACAGCAACGATGTACGCATACTTCTCGGCGAACTTCAGTGATATCGACAAGTCTGTCCTGAAGATTGACGGCAGAGAATGCAAGGTCACTGATGTAAAGTACATTGACATATTCGAATGCTACACGGCAAAGGTCTCAATGAAGGTCAACGGAGATATTGACAAAGACATGAAATCATTGTACGGGAAAAGTATCACCGTCGATGACAAATTCGTTTCATATGCAAACCCTGTCAACACATCGATCGTATCTGTAGTCACCAGCGCAGTAAAGAACGGCGATAACTATACTGTCACGGCAACTTTGGTGCCGTTCATAGGAAATTTCATCAAAGACATCAAAGCAGACAACTTCGAAGTCAGGGACGATGTCAAAGTGACAGATGTGATCAATGAGGACGGCATCGTTACTTTAGTCCTCGATTCAGCTTCATTGAAGACGGGCGGCAACCTCGGTGTAGAACAGAAGATCATTATAAAGAACGGCATCACCAGTTCATGGGATACGCCTGTCGAAGAAGTGAGCATATTCATCTCATACGAAGAGGAACCGTCTAACAGTGTCCTCATGGGTGCCAATGCAGCCAGTACAGAGGAAATGGTCAAAGCTCTCTATGACAAGATGAATACTGACAGTATCTTCAGCGGTATCGGTTCCGGATTGGAACTGATAGGAGGAATCCTTGAACTCACAGGGGTTATCGAGGTCCAGGACCCGTATCTCTCTGCGATCGAAAGCCTCCGGTACACGTGTGAAGAGATGAAGAGCATGCTTGCAATCCAGAATGAGAAACTCAACGAGATCAGCAGCACCCTCAACGAGGTCCTGAAGAGGCTCGATGAACTCAAGAAGGGACAGCTCTCCAACGCTTACTCGTCTTATGTCAATGCCCTCAACCAGATGAACAACGATATCAACAATCTTTCAAGGACCATCAAAGTCGAGATCCTGAACAATGTAATCAACGGAAATTCCACATTCCACATATATGTCACCGAGGACGGACAGCTGACCGTTATGCGCGGTGACTACACAAAGGAGAACACCAGCGGAATGTCTTTGAATGGCAAACGTATCGATTTCTCCAAAACCATCAAGATCGATATGAAGAATACATTCAAAGAGGCATCCACCCTCTACAAATACATAGAAAAGAGAAGTGACGGAAGGACCACAAAGAACCTGATGACCCAGGATCTTGAGAAGATGTACACAGAACTGAAGCCTTCTGTACAAGGCACTCCGAGACAATTGGCAGAGAAAACGTTCGATCTCATAGTATATTGTATTGCAGCCAAGTATGCTGACGGCAATATGGGCAACCTCATCCTCAACGACTACAGGAATTACGTACAGGTCATGGCATCCCTGAACGGGGATTCGACCGATTCGTACCTTGCGAATCCCGTAAAAGCATTGAATGAGCTCATCGGACTCAAATATAACTTCTACGGCGAAGCCAAAGAAGAACTGAAGAATGCTAATATGGCATTCGCACTCAATATGTATAAGTTCTCTATGATGGCACTTCTGATCGATGATCTGAGTTCGACTGAAACACTTGATATCCAGAAGCTATACTCAACCGGAATGGCATTCCTCAAGAACAATACCGGAGCACAGAGCGATGATATGTACTGTTACGTCACCAAGACCAAAGTGAAAGCTACGAACATCACGGTCAAGACAACAGGTACGTATCACTGCAAGAACAGCGACTGGTATGACAATCAGGTAGTACCCGTCACGGGCCTGGGCATGAGCGTCAACAAAAATGTGTCCAAATACGTCAATAAAGCACAGATGAAAGAGATCGTCGACAGATTCAAAGCGATCAATCCCAACGGTAATCTGAGAGAGTACCTTGAGGGCAAATTCGGAAAAATGAATACGATGATCATAACGGGACACAAAGGATTGTGTAACGACAAGTACAAGGCAGGCGAAAATGTACTGCTGAAATCCTGGTGGAATAATATCCTCTCAGGAGAGAGCAGTCACGCAAAGAGAGTGCTCAAAAAGAGCACAGACACTGTAATGGGCGGCACAATCACAAATTCCACCAAATATGAATGTAAGTTCGACGAGGATATGTACGGCAATTTCTGTATCCACGGTTCGATGTTCAACATCGACATATGTGAAAATGCAAATGTCCGCAACGCAGAGAACATCATCTTCGCTGTAGGGTATGTGTCATCACACCACTCAGGATGGAGTTATGATGAGGCACAGTTCTACTCAGCATACCCCGATCTTCCAAATTCTCAGGTAGGGAATTCAAAGGACGGTAAGAATTGGACGTTCACATTCACAGCATACTATTCCATGTTGGAATTGTACTGATAACACAGGGGCGAAAGCCCCGTAAACCTTTTCCTATATTTTCATCACATTATAATAATCAGGACTCGATGCGTCCACCATGGGAGTCAATCTTTCAGGCCTTGTGGAACCCAAGAACATCGAACTTTCCGATCTTAACGGAAGAACAGTAGCGATAGACGCATACAACACAATCTATCAGTTCCTTTCGATAATCAGACAGCCTGACGGATATCCGCTCACGGATTCAAAAGGAAGAGTGACCTCTCAATTATCGGGGCTTCTGTACAGAACAGCGAATCTCATAGATGCCGGCATAGAGCCGTCATTCATCTTCGACGGAAAACCCCATGCTCTGAAATCCAACACCCTTTCGGAAAGGAAAGAGAGAAGAGAGAAAGCTGAGAAAGAATGGGAACAGGCCGTGAAAGAAAGGGACACCAAGAAAGCATTCAGTAAGGCGCAGCAGACCTCCAGGATGACACCTGAGATTTTAGAATCGTCCAAAGAACTGCTGAGGCTCATGGGCATCCCCGTGATCCATGCACCCAGCGACGGTGAGGCACAGGGGGCGTATATGTGCGCCAAAGGAGATGTCTGGGCCTCCGCTTCGCAGGATTTCGATTCGATATTGTTCGGTGCACCCACATTGCTAAGGAATCTCACCATCACAGGCAGAAGGAAGGTCCCCGGGAAGGACCTCTACAGAGATGTGAAGACCGAGATCATCGATACGAATGATTTCCTCATGGAATTGGGGGTCACAAGGGAACAGATCGTTGATGTATGTATCCTCATGGGCACTGATTTCAATGCAGGGATCTCAGGAATAGGTCCGAAGAAAGGATTGAAACTCATCAAAGACCACGGGAATTTGGAAGGTGCGTTAGAACATCTCAATGTTGAGATACCTGAATACCAACAGGTAAGAGACATATTCCTAAAAGGAACATATTCAGACGATTACGACTTGAGACCGAAAGAGATAGACCGTGAAGCCGTGATAGAGTTCCTGTCATCGTATGAATTCTCTAAGGATCGTGTGAGTTCTGCGATATCGAAGATAGAGAATGCAAGAAAGAACAACAAGGCCAAAAGACAACAGAGATCGCTGGATTCCTGGTTCTAGAACTTCAATAATTTTTCTGACACTTCGTATGTGAAATCCACCAATTTCATTCCTTTCAGTTGTTCCAGTGTGACAAGTTTGTACTCAGTATTCTCTGAGTTCAACACCGGTTTCTCAGAACCTGCATCGAATAAGAAACAGTATACTTCCCAAATCGTGTCATCCTCTCTCACATATACCGGAGGGAGCGAACCTTTCGGTCTTCCGACCTTTATCTGAGTCTCTTCGAATATCTCTCTGATCGCTGTATCCTCGATATTTTCATCCTTCTCCTGTTTCCCGGCACACAGCGACCAATATCCTGGATAGGATCTTGCATCGTCAGGACGGTGGAGCATCAGTATCTTACCGTCGATGAGAACGACGGATGATGCGACAGTTCTCTTTCTCACATCAGGCAATTCAACATTATCCCCGTCGATGATGATTCTGTCGCCGTCATGGATCAGATTGACATCTATGCCGTCCACCATCGGGATCGACGATATCACCGCTCCGGTTGCGACGATCGTCTCAGCTGAAGAATTGATCACAGCCCTGGGTGCTTTCCCGTGAGCCTTCAGATCGTACATGACGAAGGACCCTACCGTGCTCCCCTTCCCTCTGGGGAACACCAGTATCTTATCGGAAACGTTGCCTCTCCTTTCTGTTTTCAATTCCCCTGTGGATGCATCCACGCCACCGAGGAAACTCAGCGGTCCGTTCAACTTCAGAACAATGCCTTCGGCCTTCCCTTTGCATATGATTCTCCCTTTCAGCATCATTGGACCACCTTCAGCAAATCGACGATGCTTTGACACATCACCTTTTGGGAGCACAGAGTTGGAAGATAATTGCCTGCTTTGCATGAATTCGTACCTGTCCTCGAGAACGTATCTTCGATCGGAGAGACGACCATGCATGTATCCGCCAGCACTGGGCCGAAGCTCTCCAGGATCCTCACGTCGGAACAGCATTTATCCCTTATCTCCTGTGAGGTACAGAACCATATTTCCGCATCGCCTTTCTTCTTCTTTCCTTTCAGCAAGGATGCGATCTCATGGATCTCCTTCTCCGTGAGATGCGGACAGCCCAATGCTATCAGCTGGACATCGTCCGTTGTATTCAAAGAATCCTTCGCATCCTCCAGCTCCTTCTTCCCGATGTGTATGATTTCCAAATCCGATGTGTCAAAATCCCTGTATTCGGGTGTCACACCTTCCACATGGAACATTGCCACCGAACCTGACGCCGCCATGGCAGCGGCCATGGTCTTGGCCTCTTCCGTCCCTGGGTTTATGCCTTTGAAATACGGTATCTTATTGCCTATCCTGGAACCGACGGCCTGCCCCAGCAATGAATGTTCGAATAATGTGTCTCCTATATCCGCTTCTATGATGACGTTCGGTGCCCTGTTCTCTTTGATGTGCAATCCGTAATTCGCTGTCCTTCCCAATATTGCAGCTGCCAATGCGCCGGGACCTCCCTCTCTGTTGGTACGTGCACCTATGAATGAATTGACGAATGACAGTGCAGATGATTCCGCCCATGCCACATGATCATTCAGCTTGGGAACGTTGGATGAGATGTACGGCGTACATGAACATGTGGTCCTCACACCCATCTTCCCGTACAGATCGATTATCCTCAATTGTTTTTTGGCGAAATCTTCACTGATATGCATCTCCTTCCATCTGTCCCTGTCCATTCCGACAGGATTCAATGTGGATGCGACCTTCACCTTGGCACCGCCTCCGACCATATCTTCCAGATACAGCAATCCGCCGTCACCTATGGTCTTGTATGAAGCTCCAGAAAGATGCGCTGATGTTATCTCCACGAGATCCTCGGCACCGTAGATCTTGCCTAATGCTACGACCAACTCCATCGCTTTCTGCGCACCCTCTCCGGATTCTCCGTCAAGGATGGATTGCTCTTCCCTAGTCAGTTCCATGGTCACTCCGATCCCGTGATGCCGTTATGTACATCCTCATAATATCTGACGAATCCCGCTGTCTCCTTCTCCGATAATTCACCGTTCATGAAGAACACATTGAATGGATAATCATCCGAGATCACCGTGAATTCAGCAAGTCTCATTCCGTTCCTCTTATAATACTCATGACGCCTTCTTCTCATGCAGATATCATCCGCCGATTCATCCAGAGGTTCGGCCACAAGGAATGATATTTTATCGTTATATCTGTCCGTAAGGATGGACAGTATCTCTTTTCCATATCCCTTGGAACGCACCTCGGGAACGGTCGCGAAATAGATTAGGAACGCTTTGTCATCCGAAACGAATGAGAATGTGAATCCGATGAATCTCCCTTCATCGGAATATCTTATGAGTTCGCCTCCTCCGCGCATCGCCCTCTGTATGTTCTCCAATGGTATCTTCTCGGTATCGCTGAAAGATGACAAATACAGATTTGAAATCTCATCAGGTACCATGTCAGTGATGTGCTCGGAATGAAGCATGCACTTCTATCACATCGATATTATATGAATTTCTCACCTCGATCCGAACATCAATGATTCCCAATTGAGAATGAAATTTACTGTCTGCCGTTCAGAATGTGTTCATCCTATTTACCATCCAGATGTGTATGTTTGAATTTTTCGGAATTCAATTCCGAAAATTATTATATATAAAACACATTGCAAAGAACATAATGATAGAACGTACGATCTATTCTCAAATCGAACACAGTTTCAATCTGAAGCCTGTGACGATCATAACAGGTGCACGACAAGTGGGTAAGACCACATTATGCAAGAAACTGTCATCAGAGCATAATATCCCGTATGTGACTCTGAGGGATCTCAACGAAAGGGAACTGGCGATTGAGGATCCGGGGATGTTCCTGAACAGCCACGGAACGCCATTGATAATCGATGAGGTGCAATATGCACCTGAGTTATTGGAACACATCGAATCAATAGTGGACAAAAAGAAATTTGATGATGGTTCGAACAATGGTATGTATGTCCTGACCGGCAGTCAGGCATACAGACTCATGGAAGGCGTGACAGAATCAATGGCCGGAAGGGTTTCCATTATCGAAATGTCACCTCTGAGCCTCAGTGAGAAATTGAACAGAGAGGAGATCCCGTTCGAAATAGATAAAAAGAAAAATTTCGAACGTTCGTCCGAGATTACCATACCGGTTATGGATGTAGCTGAGATGATGGTCCGCGGAATGTATCCGGAGACTGAAGTATCGACAGATCTTTCGACATATGAGTTCTACGCTGATTATGTGGACTCTTACATAGAACGTGATGTATCTCAGATCATCAACATCCGGAATAAAGAAAAATTCCACTCATTCATGCAGATCGCAGCATCCCTTACGGGACAGGAACTTGTGTATGACAGCATTGCAAAGAACGTTGGGATAGACATGAAGACATGCAAAGCATGGATGAGTGTACTCGTTGCGGGAGATATTGTTCATCTGCTTCAACCGTATGCGGAAAGATCCACTGTGAAAAGAGTGATCAAACGTCCGAAGCTATACTTCTGCGATACAGGTCTTGCATGCCACCTGGCTAAGATACCGGATTCGAAAACGCTCATGGCCAGTTATCTCAAAGGCCCGATGACTGAAACTTTCATCGTCAATGAGATACTGAAGACCTACCGTAACAGGAAGATCGCTCCGTCGCTGTATTACAACCGCAATTCCAAGAACAATAAGGTGGATCTCATAATCATCAGGAACGGATTGATATCACTTATCGAATGTAAGGCAGGACAGTCCTTCACGACCGAAGATCTGGAAGGATTCAGGACATTCAGATCGAATTTCGGTGACGGCGGAAAATGCATAATATGTCTGACCGAGAAACCGTATCCAGTAACGAAGGATGTTTATGCACTGCCGGTAACATCCATATAAAAACAGATGGAATGGGTTTTATTGTCATATGTATTACAAACACATGATGGAGACTGAAACGCTCACATTATTCCTGTTAGTTGCTCTGGGCGGAGCAATAGGTGCTGTGCTGAGATATGCCGTTTACCGCACGGTCGATACCGAGTTCCCGTGGGCCACATTCATAGTCAACATAATAGGCTGTACATTGGCGGCCTTCCTCATGTTCAGATTCGGCCTGGATATGGGCTCCGAGACCAGAACATTCCTGTTCGTGGGGATATTCGGTGCTTTCACCACATTATCCACATTCTCGATAGATACTGTGAATCTGTTCTTCGATGAGAAATATGTCGATGCATTCGCCAACTTCGTACTCAATGCTGTTGTATGTCTCGCCGGCGCATTCATCGGAAAAGGTTTGTCAGTGATCTGTTAGAATCACTCAGTAAATTTGATGTCGCGAAGACAGCACGGGAGCTTGTTCTTTTTCTCTCTGTGGAATGCGACGCATTCACAGCATTTGCCGTGTCTCGGACATTCTGTTTTCTTACATGGACAATTCTCAGTGACTTTACTGTGTTCGCACATGTGAATAGAATCAGAATATGCAGATATCAATATATCGCTGAGAGGCGGACCAGTCGGGATTCGAACCCGAGTGAAAGGCTTCGGAAGCCTCCGTGATATCCAGGCTACACCACTAGTCCAAATCGAAATGATTAAGAAGAGTCGGGAAGGGGAAGTGGTTTGGCCCGTCGATGAACCGGGCGATCCTGAGGTCTTCCGCTTGAGAGGGAGAAGACCGAATGAAGATTTTCCTTCCTTACTCTTTCTTGTTGAACTCAGTGTATCCGCATTTGCCGCATGATACACGATCCTTGTGCGTTGCCATGAAGACTCCGGGTCCGCATTTGGGGCAGACTGGTTTCTTTCTCTGGAGCGCATCTCCTTTCGCATCGTATGCATCGCTCTTCTTGACCGATGATGCTTTCTTTGCTTCTTTTGCCATATGGATCACTCCTTAGGTGCTTCTGCAGGTGCTTCACCCTCAGCTGCCGATTCCGGCTTCTTGTACTCAGGCTTCTGGATCCCGTTCCTCTTGAGGATGTATTCCGGTTCCACAGTCTGTGCCTGTTCTTTTGAAGCGTAGACCTTGGCGTATCCGTTGGATTTTCCGCTTCCGTAAATTGTGTCGAGGTTGTTGAGAACGACACAATCCCTCTTCGCTTTCGTTACTTTCGCGATCTCATCAAGAACTGCACCTTTCTTGGGTGTCGGTTCTCCGACGTGATCGATAGTAAAGCGGATCTCAGTCCTTTTGAGAACCGCATTCTCTTTCTTTTCTGTTATTTCCATCTTCATTCAAAGTCCTCCATCATTTTCCAGAGTTCTTCTACTCTTTTGCGGATGACATCGTTGGTTGTTACGCACATCATCCCCTTTCCCGGCCATCCGTAGATGATGTCCGTGCCGTCCGGGGAATAAAGGATGCATGGCAGTAATGCCAGATCCTCCTCTCCTTCCACATGGATTATCTGCGGATTTCCTTCGAATGCGTTTTTAACGGCATCCGCAAGTTCTGCGGTTATCGTTCCCGCAGGATTGCTGACAACCTTCTCCGTCAATTCCTGTTCCCTGACAAGGACAGCGAAGTCGGTCATCTCACGTCTCTCCGTGAAACCGTCATAGACGGACAGGATCGGCGTGATGCCGTTCTTCCTCACTGTCAGCGACACCACATCGCCAACTGTGACCATTTTTGAAGCGTTATGTAGTTTGAGTTCGCTTTCTGAGATCTCTTTCCCAATGACTTCCTTGAAGACACTTCTCTTATCCTCGGGGAGCCTCCAACCGGGCATTTGGATCAGCGAACCCTCAGGGCGTATTTGCCGTTGGCTGCTATGCCCATCTTTTTGGCGATATCTGATTTCTCGAAGTCGATGACAACTAGATATCCCTGCCACTCTTTCGATGTCTGACCGCCGCAGCGGGGGCATGTATCCTCTTCAGATATGAAGCTGCATGTCTTGCACGCTTTATACACTGGACCTACCATCAGGCATCACCTTTCTTTTTATGATCATCATCGATCCAATCGAGTCTTCCGAGTCCCGGCTGGCGCATAGTAAGACCGATCTTACTGTCTTGCGGGTTCTTCTCATTTAGATCAATACTGACGACCCTTGCTCTTACGATGTCCCCGACACCGAGGAATCTTCCGCTGTCCTTTCCGACCAGCCTCTTGTTCTCGGCATCCACATCCACACGGTCATCCATAACCTGGCTGACGTGTATCAGTCCGTCGAGCGGTCCGAATCTGACGAATGCACCGAATTTTGCGACATCCACGACCTCTCCCTGAATGATCTCGTTCTCTTTCAATTTGAATACGAGCTGGTCGAACATAACGGTCTGATAGACTGCTCCGTCACCGTGGACGATACGTCCCGGTCCGACTGGTTGCACGTTCTTGATGAGAACCGTGATCGCTTTGTCGGGTCCGAATCTGCCCTCGAATGAGTTCCATGTGAGACTGTCGATCACGTCGCTGATCTCTTCATTGAGTTTCGATGGGGGTATGCGCACTACCCTCTCGGCTTGTGTCATCATGTACATGAGGTATCCTCTTAAATACAAGTGGATTAAGCAATTCCTATATAAACTGAGCGCACGCGCGTTATATATTTGGCATATAGAAATCGTTCAAATCGACAACTGGATACCACAACATTGTGAAACTACTGAAGAATCGGATGGTCTTTCACTATCGGTGCCTTCTTCCACCACTTCATCAGACTGTATGTCTCATAAGTGCCCATCAAGTACAAAGCAATGATGAACAGAATGTAGATGAAATGATAGTCGAACAATAATGTGTCAGTCGATGGAAATTCCAACAGATACATAACGAAACAAAACGCACAACCCGATATTGTTGTGATCTTTGATGTTATGCCTAATATCATAGTTACGCCTATCAACAAGAGACCTGCCAATAGCAGAAAATCAGTTATCGGGTTACCCGAGATGGATATGAAGAAATCCCTGAACCACCCATGTGCCACAAGATCGACAAAACTGCTGGGTGATACTCCGTCGATTACCCCCATGCCTGTAGGTGTCGCATGACCCAGACCGAACATCTTATCCAAGAACGGCCAGAAGAACATCCACCCCATTGCAACACGACTTACCGACTTGAAGATATTGACAGCCTTTTCTTTGTCGAACATGTTACGTGACTTCGACATATTGTGATGATGTCGGGCAAAAGCGGATAGCTAACGCTGATGTGTTGCGAAATCAACTATTTCATAGATTCATTCGCTTATGTAACCTAACAGATATTGTGGATTGATCTGCAGTGCGTCAGTG
>JAZRYJ010000061.1:0-1207 GCA_045600635.1 Candidatus Methanarcanum sp. | reverse complement strand
CAGGATTCTTCTTCGGCCTGCCTCTTTTCTTGGGTTCCGGTTTGGGTGGCGGACTGCACAAACCCAATGCATAGAGTTCGTCGAAAACATAATTCACCGTATGGACCCAGCAGCCATCGTCGTACGATGGCTGCTTGGGTGACTCCACCTTCCTCCATGCGGTGGACAGGTCATCGATAAGATCGCCGAAGCTGCGATCCTTGAGAATACCAAGATCCCTGATCTTACGAAGAATCCTGCAGCTGATTATGGTTGCAATATGGTTGATGAATTCCGATCCGATGACTGAAAAATCACCTTGGACATTGGTTTTGTTGAGACCTTCTTCGTTCTTGTAGGTGTTGAAAACAAGTTCCAGCAGCCACCTGTCTTCATAGCATTCGTATATTGTCTTGGCAGGAAGGTCCTGGTCTGACTCGAACACGATCACACCGAAGGTGTGATCTTTCTTCTGATATTTCTGATAGTCATAACTCTTCGACTTCTCAGCCCGTGAAAGGTAATCGGCCTCTTCCATCATCGCCTTGGACGTATCGCGGAATGCATAGAGGAACCTCCCTCCGCGGATCTCCTTCTTCTTGTACTGGATGTGTCCCTCGATATCGGTGAGAACACCTTCGAATTCGAGCATTTTGTTACCATCAATGCGCGAATCATTACGTTTTATCGGGGTAATGAAGTGCAGTTCCGGCCTTTCCTCCAGATCTTTACTGATTTTGCTTGGCGGGAAACCCTTGTCTGCGATGATGATTCCTTTCCTGAGGTCATTGTTGCGGATGAAATCGGAATATGCGACAGAGTCGATGCAGTTGCCCGGATAGACCTCTGCACAGATTGGTTCCTTGAGCTCCACATCATATGCATAGATGACGGAGATGTCCTTGGTTCCTTTCCTGCGGGCCTTGTATGAATATGCCGAAAGGTCATTGACCTTGCTGTTATCCTGTTTCAAAGTACCATCTATGGCGATATGATGGGTTTCAGACACCGATTTTATGCGTTCCGCATAAAATTGGCGTCTTTTCGTTCCATCCTGACCCAGAAGCTGGAGGAAATTGCAGATGGTGTTCTTCGACATCCCGATACCTGGGTAGTATTGGCTGATGAATGTGCGGTTGTAATGGGTGGAGTAGCGGTTGCTGCAGATACCCGGTTTGATGACCTTCAGGGAAGCCATTGCCATGATTCTGAAGGCATCGTCTGCAGG
>JAZRYJ010000060.1:0-7381 GCA_045600635.1 Candidatus Methanarcanum sp. | reverse complement strand
CGGCCGAGGATTTCAAAGTGTGAGCGCAGCGAACACTTTGATATAAAGACCGAAAGTCCTTTTATACTACCCCATAAAAACTAACAGCGCCATCAATAAGCGCCCTTTAAATATCAGATTTTAACACTGAACATACAATATTATGTTCTTACTAGAAAAAGAAAAAATGAGGATGGATGAACCTCAGTTCATCACATTCTCGTTTTGGAGTTCCTCAAGGATCTTCTTCCTCATGGCCGTGAACTCGGGTGTCGCACGGTCCCTCGGATGCTGCCATGGGATCTCAATGATCTCCTTGATGGATGCAGGACGTTTCGTAAGGACGATGATCCTGTCCGAAAGGAACACGGCCTCATCCACTGAGTGCGTGATGAATACGATGGTCTGATCTGTCTTTGACAAAAGCTTGATCAGTTCCTCCTGCATGATATTCCTTGTCTGAGCATCCAATGCACCGAACGGTTCATCCATGAGAACGATCTCGGGATTCGTCGCGAATACCCTGGCGATCGCAACACGCTGCTTCATCCCTCCGGAGAGCTCCTTGATCCTGGATTCCTCGAACTTCTCGAGACCTACGAGCTTCAGCATCTTCCTTGCCCTTTCTCTCCTCTCTTCCTTCGGAACGTGATTGATCTCCATTCCGTATTCGACATTCTTGATCACATTCTTCCACGGGAACAAAGCGAAATCCTGGAACACCATCCCTCTGTCCGAGCCGGGTTCAGTGAATTCCTTATCTCCCGAGGTTATTGTTCCCGATGTGGGCGTCTCCAAACCTGCGATGCATCTCAGCAATGTCGACTTACCGCATCCTGACGGACCCACAATGGATACCAATTCCCCTTTCTTGATCTCAAGGCTGAAATCCTTGATTGCTACGACCTCTTTGTCCTTGCTTTTGAAGACCTTGGTCAGACCTTTGATACTGATTCCTTCACTCATCGTCCAACCCCATTAAGTTCGATACGAATCTGTAGACATACTCGAACACCGTCGTTGTCAGCAGACCGAGTATGGCGATCACAATTATTCCTGCGTAAACATTAGGCCAGTATCCGATGTTCGCCTGAAGTCCGACGAAGTAACCGATACCTCCTCCTGTGGACGCATACAATTCGGATGCGACGATACACATCCACCCTATTCCCGATCCGATACGGATACCGTTCATGACGTACGGAACGGAACAGGGGAAGATGACAGACCTGAATATCTGCCCTCTGGATGCACCGAATGTCCTTGCCGCATCAACAAGGTTCCTGTCGATCTTGTGCACACCGAATATGGTGTTCGTAAGCAGCGGGAAGAATATTCCTATGAATACCACGGCGATCGGCCCCCATGAATATCCCAATGCGAATATCAGGATCGGAGCCCATGCGATAGGTGCGATAGGCCTCAGCATCTCGATTATCGGTGAGAGGAACTCTTTGATCGACTGATTCATTCCCACTATGAGACCCAATGGGATCGCTATGACCGCAGTCAGCAACAGACCTGTCAGGAATCTTCCGAGACTTGTTCCGATGTGGTGCCACATCGAATATCCTGAAACGGAATCTCCCTCGATGAACAGTGTGATAAGTGCTGTCAATGCCTTGTCCGGCGGTGTGATGACCGGTGAATTGACGAACAGGGATATGTCCCACCATGCCAATATGAACACCGTGAATGCCGCTACGAAGATCAGGATCTTCCTGAACCATCTGTGCCAGGTGATGTCAGGATCATAATACAGTTTCGATTTGTCTATCTTCATACCATCACCTCATGAACAATCGAAATTGACCGTCTTCATGGCAATCGGCGGTGCACCTGCAAAGGCTATGTCGCAATTATGGGACAGCAATGCCATCATGACGTTGCCTCCGTTGGTGTACGGACCCACAAGTTCCACATTTATCCCGTATTCTTCGAAGAATCCTTTCTGCACTGCCACATGCAATGCGAGCTGATGTATGTCGGCGGCAAGATAAGCCACCTTTATCGTTTTAGTGTCATATTTGCCCGGTTCCATCGTCTTTGCCTTTTCCAGATATTCGAATGAAGTGTGTTCAGCAGAATATTGTTCCGTGGTCTTACCCAGCAGATCCATGGCGTTCTTAGGTATGCTGCCGTTCTCCATCATACCCTTCAGAAGGGTGTTGTATTCCTTATCAAATCCTGTCAGATCGTAACAATACCTCACATTGGATATCGCAGATATCATTTCGCTCTCAGTGAACATGTCCTTTCCGAGGAATTTGGTTGTGATATCCAATACTTCTTTGAATTCAGCGGATGTCGTGTCCTGTTTCGCTTTGTTAACGAATTCCACCGCCTTCATGTATCCTGCAAGGAATCTTGCAGTGGTATCAGCATTGTTCTTGAGGAAATTCATACTGCCGACAATCATACAGCATGCATGTTCCTCATACCCTTCGATCTGTCCTGTTCTGCACAGATCGTTCGCTTTGGGATTGATGCATTCAGTTATGATCTTGCTGTAATACGGCTCCCATGTTATCCCGCCGTCACAATCTCCTTTCTTGAAACTCTCCTGCATCGTGGCCACTCCTCCGTCCACCTTCAGGTATACGGTGTTCTTGTCTTTGACCTCAGGGATTCCGACCACTACTTTCAATCCGATAGCTGTGAAAATATCTCTTATCATCATATGCTGGATGGAAGCTTCGCCCGGAGTGGCGATTATCTTTCCTCCGAATTTATCGGCATGGAATACTGCATGTCCGTCTCCGTCGATCGTTATCATACCCGGATCGTTTCCGAAGATTCCTGAACCTTCGGTATTGACCCTTGACACGACAATCGCTGTATCATGGGATTTATCCGTAGATGCGAACGCACCTACGGTCGCCAATACAACAATCAGAACAACGATGACGGCCCAGAACTTGATATTCCAATTGAACAATTTGAAACGACCCTTCTTCTCATCAGAGTCGTTACTGAACAATTTGAACGGTTTCTCATTCATGGGCGAATGACTTTTTGATAGAATATAAAACTTAGGATTTTAACACAATAGTAATCCGTTTATACAATTAGGATAATAATTAACATTGTTGCCCAACTAATGATACAGCGATTTTACAGCTATGACAGGGTTTGCTGATATTATCACAATTATACAAATTTTATATCATTATGTAAGTTAACAGCGTTTAATAAAAAACCCTTTAATCAGACGCGAATATAGGGCCTACGGGGACCATATGGTAACGATCAAAGATTGCAGAAAAACAATGAAGACGGAAGAAGGCAGCATCACGTATTTCAGCCTCAGAGAACTTGAGAAACAGGGGTTGATCAAAGATCTCAGAAAGATGCCGTATTCGATCAAAGTCCTTGTGGAATCGTTACTCAGACAGAAGGACGGAAAACTGATAACGGACGAGGATGTGTCTGCTATCGCATCATGGAATGCCGATAAGAATGTTGATTCGGAGATACCGTACATCCCTGCACGTGTCCTTCTGCAGGATCTCACAGGCGGTGCGGCCGTTGTCGATCTCGCATCCATGAGAACGGCTGTCGATGCGATGGGAAAGGATCCTGAGCTCATCAACCCGCTGGTCCCGGTGGATCTTGTGATAGATCATTCGATACAGGTCGATTATGCAGGAACTCCCGATGCACAGGAGAAGAACGAAAAGATCGATTTCAAGAGGAATAAGGAAAGATATGCCCTCTTCAAATGGGCACAGAACAGTTTTGCCAACTTCCGCGCTGTCCCTCCCGGAAAAGGGATATGTCATCAGGTGAACCTGGAATACCTTTCGCCGCTGATCCATTGTGTGAAGAAGAATGATGAATTGATCGCATATCCCGATTCATGTTTCGGAACGGATTCCCACACCACGCAGATCGACGGATTGGGAGTCGTCGGATGGGGTGTCGGAGGTATCGAAGCTGAAGCTGTGATGCTGGGACAGCCGTGTTACATGAAATTGCCTGATGTCATAGGGTTCAGACTCACGGGGAAACTCAGGCCGGGTGTTACCGCCACAGATCTTGTCCTTACGATAGTACAGATGCTCAGAAGAGTGGGCGTCGTAGGGAAATTCGTGGAATTCTGCGGAGAAGGATATCAAAACCTTGAACTGGCCGACAGGGCCACCATCGCCAACATGGGACCGGAATACGGTGCGACCATGGGATTCTTCCCGATAGATCAGAAAACGATAGATTATCTCGAACTTTCGGGAAGAGACAGGAAACACATCGATACCGTCATAAAATACGCCAAAGAACAGACATTGTGGTATGACGGCGAGGCCGAATACACCGAGATGCTGGAGCTCAATCTTGAGGATGTCTACCCGTCATTGGCAGGCCATAAGAGACCGCAGGACAGGATCTCACTGTCCAACATGAAGACATGCTTCAGAGCTACATTGGATGAATTGGGTGTGAAAGAACAGAAGGAAGCAGACGGTCTCAGGGACGGATTCCTTGCCATAGCCGCCATAACATCATGCACCAACACGGCCAATCCGTCGGTAATGATCGCTGCAGGTCTCGTTGCCAAGAAGGCATCCGAATTCGGATTGAGGCCAAAAGATTACGTCAAGACATCACTGTCGCCAGGTTCCAGGGTCGTGACGCAGTACCTGAAGGATTCAGGACTGCTCCCGTACCTTGAGAAGATGGGATTCAATGTGACAGGATACGGGTGTATGACATGCATCGGTAACAGCGGACCTCTGGATCCTAAAATAGTAAAGAAGATACAGGACAACGACCTTGTTGCTGCTGCGATAGCATCCAGCAACAGGAACTTCGAAGGAAGGATTCATCCGAATGTCAAAGCCAATTATCTCGCATCGCCGCCGTTGGTCGTCGCATTCTCCATCGCAGGAAGGGTGGACATCGATCTCGGCACCGAACCTTTGGGTGAATTCAAAGGGAAACAGATCTTCCTGAAGGACATATGGCCCTCTAACGAGGAGATCAAAAAGGTGATGGATGAATTCGTCACCAGGAAAACGTTCGAAACTCAATACAGGAACATATTCGAGGGATCTGACAGATGGAGGGCTGTAAAAGCTCCGAAAGGTGCATTGTTCGAATGGGATGATAAGAGTACATACATCAGGAATCCCCCGTTCTTCGAGGAGATCTATGATGAACCTGTGATCAGGAACATCGACAGGGCCCATGTCCTTGTCTCGGTGGGAGATTCCATCACCACGGACCACATCTCGCCTGCAGGATCGTTCAATGACAAATCCGATGCTGGAAGATATCTGATATCATTGGGTGTGGAACCGAAGGATTTCAACTCGTACGGTTCAAGAAGGGCTAATCACGAGATCATGATGAGAGGCACATTCGCCAACATCCGTCTGAAGAACAAGCTGGCACCGGGGACCGAGGGTTCGTGGTCATTGTATGTACCTGAGAACAAAGTCGATACGATATTCGAGACATCTGTGAGATATCAGGAGGACAGGACTCCTCTGATAGTCCTTGCGGGAAAGGAATACGGAACTGGAAGTTCAAGGGATTGGGCTGCCAAAGGCCCGTATCTTCTCGGTGTGAAGGCCGTTATAGCGGAATCGTTCGAAAGGATCCACAGATCCAATCTTGTCGGAATGGGTATCGTGCCGCTGCAGTTCAAAGAGGGTCAGAATGCGGTATCGCTCGGATTGAACGGTAAAGAAGTGTTCGATATCGAACTCGAAGATCTGAAACCGAAATGCGATATCAAGGTGACCGCATACCGTGACGGCAAGAAATTGGAATTCTACACAACATGCCGTGTGGATGTCCCGGCTGAGGTGGAGTATATCGCGAACGGCGGGATACTTCAGACAGTCCTCAGGAAAATGATCTGAGAACGGTAAGCTTAATAACAGTGATACGATAGAGGGGAACACGGGCCCTTGGGTTAGCTTGGTATACTTGTGCCTTCGGGAGGCATAGACTCCGGTTCAAATCCGGGGGGGCCCATTTTCCATCCAACTGGCTTAGAATCAATAAAAACCGTATTAAAAAATCTGGGGGTTGTTCGCCCCCTGTAAGCTGTTTATCTCTTCCTGATGAAGTATATTGCACCGCCGATCAATGCTACTGCTGCGATCGCACCGACAACTATGCCGACGATCAATCCTGTGTTGTTCTCGGAAGGTGCAGGTGCCGGATTCTCAATCCACACTGCGGTCATCACGAGATCCTTGTCTTCCATGGTATCGACGTTGCCTGCAGTGTATGTTTTACCGTTGCTACAGGACCATTCCTTGAATGTGTATCCTTCCTTGATACCTTTGTAGTCGGGGATGATGAATCTGTATCCTTCCGGTACGTTCATAGTCACAGGTACATCGGATCCTCCGTCGGTGTTGAATGTGATCGTATGCATCACGACTGATTCCCATATGGCTGTGAAGTTCATCGATGTGTATACCTTGACCTTATCTCCGGGCTGGTATGTCTTTCCTTTGCACATCCATCCCGTGAACTTGTATCCGTCCTTTGTTCCGAAGTAGTCCTCGATTGTTATCTCGGTACCTGCTTCATATCTGAACGGACCCGGTGCAGGTTCTGATCCACCGTTGGCATCGTATGACACCGCCAACGTGGACGGAGGAGAAGGCGGTGTTGGAGGAGACCATTCTCTGATCATCTTTATCTTTCCCTTGACTTCGCCGTCGGCTTTGTACGTGTAACCCGGCAGATCTGACATAACCAATGGATCTGTTCCGTCTTTGGTAAAGAAACTATGCGACGCAAATGCATCCTTGTTGATATCAATTGTCGAATTCGCAGTGATGCCAACGATCGTTATCTCTTTGAGTTTCATGCATCCTGTGAACGCATTGGCGCCAATTTTTTGCATGGTGTCTGGTATCGTCAGTATCTCAAGGTCGTTGTAACCTTTGAAAGCGTTTTCTTTAATTTCGATTACATTGTATGTCTTGCCATCAATCTCTACAGTCTCAGGCACTCTATATTCGGATTTTTTGAAGTCGTTGGTTATACCTGTGATGAATGCATTGTCGCCAGCGATAATGCATACTACTTCATCCTTGACGGTTATGACAGCCTTCATCATTTTGATTTTTTCTCCTTCCTTTCCATTGGCGACAAACATTTTACCAGACAGTTCTGACATACTCATCGGCGTTTCTCCGTCATAGAACGCATGACTCGAGAACGCGTTGTCGGCTATGCCACTGACATTTATTCTGATGACAATGGTTTTGAAAGACATACAACCATCGAACGCATATCCCATAACCTCAGTTACGGTCGAAGGTATCGTCAGATCTCCTGTAAATCCACAATTGCTGAATGCATAGGCGCCGATGGATGTTACGCCTTCAGGTATCGTCAGATCTCCTGTAAATCCACAATTATGGAATGCAAAATAACC
>JAZRYJ010000059.1:0-7291 GCA_045600635.1 Candidatus Methanarcanum sp. | reverse complement strand
AGTAAAATTCATATAATCCATATAGGGATTATACAATATAAATATTTCGACAAACTTCGATTGATGACCAGATGGAAAAATTAAGATTTGTTAAAATGAATCGACAATGATCTTTAATCCCTAAATTGAGGATTCAAAGTATTAATTTCCCCAATCTTCAACTGTGTTCGGTGATTATTCCTCTTTCATGGAACATAGAGGCATGTTTCCCGCTCTACATGTTGCTGACAGCAATCTGCAACATCACCATCATCATGAGTACGTTAACATGCGCGCGCACGAGAAAACCGTTTCGACCGACTGAACCAGAACGTCATTGTATCAGAGACAATCAATCAGGAACGAACGTGACATCATCTATTGATGGACACAGATCCATCACTACAGCGATTTTCAATTCATAATTGCATGAAATCAGCCTTTTAGCTGAAACTACTCTGATGATGAAAATATGTTGCTATTAGCGCATATACAAAAACTGAAACAGATGAGGGCGATAGGAAACAGCAACAGTCATTGATGCCACCTACGCACCCGATAAAGACATCAATTTGAACAGAACCAGAGGAGATGTTCTGAATACCGCCATTCGGGAATGGTCAGTTCAGACTGGAGGATTTCATCTCAGACACACTGTCCTGGTGCAACACTATTTCGGCATTCATCACAGATCAGTCCTTCAAACATCCGATCGGGACCACCAATACACCATCTTCTCTCTTACGGAAGAATCCGGTCCCTGTGAGTATCATCAGAAACGACGGCTCGATCTTGCTGACCAATTTAATCTTGTTCTTGAGCCTGATGAGATTTTTCGCAGCATGTTCCTCTCCGGAATTCAATTTTATTTCTATCGCGCCCCAATGTCCGTCGCTGTTCTCGATTATCGCATCCACTTCCAGGTCGCTGTTGTCATGATAATGATAGACGTTTCCGCCATTCACCTGTGAGTCTCGATTTCTCCTCCTCAAGAAGTACAGATGGTTTCTTTTCTGCATAATGGAGATTGTATTCTATATCATTCGGATTCTGCATATAGAGTGTGCTGGAGCATAATTCTTCACCTGTCGTTGTCTTCCCGCACCATTTGAGGCCTTCTATCAGCAACGCACCGGCAACTTTCATACGTTCCCTGAAATAATCATCTGCAACTCTTTTGCGGTAGCCCGAATTCATAACATGCAATCAATCGCCTGTATTAATGTCATTACTCACATTGCAAGTAATTCATTACTCACATTGCAAGTAACACATCGTATGTCTGCAATATTTGGCCCATGCAAAATACTGGATATACCCGATTTTGAGGAAACCTTCATTTTGAATTATTGTTAAGGCGCATCGTTCCGACTGTATGACAGAGAACAATTCACGCAACTAAAAAGAAGGTTGAAAGACGCAGTTTCCCGCGCCTTTAATTTATTTTTCAGCTCACAACTGTATCAGATCTCATCTAAGCTTCAGTCCAAGTTGGGCCGAAGAATCCGAAAGCAATTGTGCCATGCAGAAAAGGATGATTCGCATCATACTCAATGTAGTCGTACAGATGTCCGATATGTGGCAAATATCCCGGCATAGAATATCCGAATTGCATTTCTGAAGACAGAACATCATATGTTCCCATAGATGCCAATGCCTCTCCTGCATTTGCAACTAGAACGGGTGCTGGTACCATTCTCGATACTATCGATGATTTAACAACTATATCCTGCACCTCAGACGCTTCCAATTCCAAAATCATAACACCATAGTAATACATGATGTCTTTCGCTGCAGCGGAGAACTCCTCTTCTAGATCTGACAGTTCCTCTGCATATCTTTCGTTCTCAATGGCAAGGAATTGTTCCTGCATCATCATTGATGTTTCAAGTCCTTTCATCTGAGCCTCGCAGTAATCCAATCTCTTTTGAAGATCGGATACATCTCCGCCGTTCTGTCTGGCAGCGCGCATCATATCCATAGTTCTGGCGGCATCCTGAGCGTAAGATTCATATGCAGCAGAGATGGCAGAAAGATAGACGTTGATTTCATTGATGACAGCCTCGTGCACATACTTGGCCTCAGCTATTCTCATAGCTTTCTCGTCATCAAGTTCTGCAAGTTTCTGCTCACATTCAGCTTCCAATGCTTTTCTCTCTTTGTTAATCTCGGGGTTGCTCTGTATCGTTTTGAATATAACAGCCCTGTCACCCAAGCTTGTATCCTGTGCATCATTTACTGTGTCCTGCGATAACGACATTGCGACACCGGCGAATGCCGTAGCGGCAAGAATAATGACAGCCATGAATACAATCAGTCTGTTTGCCATAGTATCTTTCTCCGATTCTCCATACCGGCGGCCGATCATCAACCGCCGACGCTATGAGTTGATATCTGCCTGTTAAGTATATAATATACATGCGCCCGACATGCAAACGACTGAAAAAGCACCAAATGTTGTGATGTGTATGGAAAAGCATGAAGACGGAAGAATGCTGTCGATAATTCAAAACAAGGTTTCCTCAAAGCCGTGTGCCCACAATCCTTTTAACGGACTAGACCAATCCGAGGCATAGGTATATACTATGATGAAAAGGCCGTTAAATGTTGTATTGGCTTGTGCGATCTCTGTGATAGCAGGAATCGTTGCCATTGCATCATTTTCATACAATTTCAACCCCGATTCAGATAGTGTTCTCTGGGCGACAGGACTCGGACTTCTCATAACCGTCCTGTACTTCGCAACAGCCGGATTGCTTTACCAGAACGGAAAAGGCAACTATCCGTCGCTGATCTTCCTTGAGTTCCTCAACGGAATTATCATAGTCGTTGCGATTTTCGTCAACTGTATCAACGTCTGGTTCGGTCTTGCATTGATCATTCTGACAATAATCACAATTCTTCTCTCGATTCCAAAATCTACAGAACATTGGATCATTTCAGACAGAGCATAAACAGATTTACTGTTCCTCAGTCGTGTTGACTGAGGAACAAATTATCTTTTTCAAAAATGTAAAACATTATATCTGGCTTCTTGAATTGCCTGGATATGGATGAGAAATATGCTTTCGCTCTGAGGAAGATTGCTCTTCTCGGCGGGATCGATGATTATATCGCGGTTTCGTCACGTGAACTCGGCGATGCATTGGAAATGAGTCAGCAATCAGCATCCAAAAGGATCCTTGAACTGCTTGATGAAAAATACATTGTGCGTGACCTCGGTGCAAGAAAACAACGCATAAAACTCACTGATAAAGGAGTTAAGGCGTTGAAGAGCGAATACAATGAATATCGCAGGATATTCGAATTGGAAGATCATATCGTCATCCACGGCGCAGTGTCATCCGGAATGGGTGAAGGCGGATATTACATCTGTCAGAAAGGATACATGGATCAATTCGATAAGATCCTCGGATTCAGACCTTTCGAAGGAACACTGAATCTTACCATTGACAAAGAGGATGTGGGCAAACTGGATCTTATCAGGAGTACTGCAGGACATTTTGTCAAAGGATTCACCGATCAAGGCAGGACATTCGGGGATGTCATTGTTTACAAAGCGAAAATACGCAACATCGATTGCGCTGTCGTGGTTCCCGAAAGATCGGTATACAAAGAAGTCCTGGAAATCATCTGTCAGTTCCATCTGAGAAGGACCTTGAGTCTCACAGACGGTTCACGCATCGATCTCAAAATAGAATTGTGATGAAGTGGAATCCCACTTCATCAGATTAGTTTCTTCATCACTGATTTGAAGACACAGAGTCCGTCCCCTTCCTCGGAAGTGTAGCCTCTTGTCCAATCAGGATGTGTGAATCTTGTGAGCACACGTTCAGGATGCGGCATCATTCCCAGGACGTTGCCTGCAGGATTGCATATTCCCGCGATATCCGAGGGGGAACCGTTGGGATTCCATGGATATCTGGCATCCTTTCCGTTTTCGCCTACATAACGGAATACGATCTGATCGTTCTCCTCGAGTCTGTCAACGAACTTCGGATCCATGGACAGAAGCTTTCCTTCAGCATGTGCCGATGGGATCATCAGGACCTTCTTCTTAGGTATCTCCGTTGTGAAGATGCATTTTCCGCGATTATCGTTCCTGAGCAATGTCGGACGGCATTCGAATCTTGATGAATCGTTCCTGTACAATGCTGCTATAGGTTCAGGTGACATCGTCTCGTCGAATGAGGGCAACAATCCCAATTCGACAAGGATCTGGAATCCGTTACATACACCCAATACAGGTTTCTCGGACTCGACGAATTTCCTCACCTGCGGTCCGATCGCGGATCTTATCCTGGCTGCGAAGATTGCTCCGGCCCTGACATAATCTCCGGCAGAGAATCCTCCGGGGAATGCGAGGATATCGTAATCTTCGATGTCCCTCTTCAGTTCCGGTGAGACCTGACCCGTGAGTTGTTTCAGATGCACCTTTTCAGGTGATGCCCCGACCATCCTGAATGCTTCATACATCTCATCCTCACAGTTCGTTCCTTCTATCCTGAGTACACAGACCTTCACATCTGATGCTTTCATTCTGAAACACCTCCCATAAGTTTCCAGATCGGATCGTTCCACGCCTTCCTCATCTCTTTGACTGAAAGATCTATCTTCGTTCCGTTCACTTTGAATCTGTCGCCACCGACCGTTCCTATGCACACAGCATCGCTTCCCAGGATCCTGAGGAATTCATCAACATCCTTCTCTGCGACCTCTGCGATCCAGCGTGTGTTGCTTTCGGAGAATAATTTCCTTTCATCCTCCATTGCACCCATTGCGGAAAGATCCATTGTAAGTCCTATCTCCCCTGAGATGCACATCTCCGCTGCTGCGACGGCAAGTCCTCCGTCCGAACAATCATGGCAACCTTTGATCAATTTCTTGTCCATTGCATTGAGCATTTTGTCCATAAGGGATTGGAGATTCTTCGCATCTACGTCCGGGACATCTCCTCCCTTTCCTCCGAACTTGCGGAAGAATAATGATGCGCCCATTTCGTCCTTTGTCTTTCCGATAATGAATAATTTGTCGCCTGATTGCTTAAAATCCGCTGTAACAGCTTTTCTGACATCATCGATGAGTCCGCATCCCAGGATCATCGGTGTCGGAAGTATTCCAACGCCTCCCGGTGCTTCGTTGTAAAGACTCACATTACCCGACGGAATCGGAAGGTTCATCTCCTTGCACAATTCACCCAGACCTCTGACGGCCTCTCTGAATTCTCCCAATCTTTCCGGTTTCTCCGGATTTCCGAAATTGAGACAATCCGTCAATGCATTGGGTCTTGCACCTACTGCCACGATGTTACGGCAGGCCTCATCGACCGATGCCCTTCCGCCGTTGTACGGATTCTCAGCTGTGAACCACGGATTGCATCCGACCGCGGCTGCGAGTCCCCTGTATCTTCCGGGAACAGGTGTGAGGACTGTTGCATCTCCAGGGCCTGTCTTGTTCAGCTTTCCCACCATCGGATGAATGGCGGTTGAGGCTCTGACCTCGTGATCGTATTGACGTATGGCCCATTCCTTGGATGCGATATTGAGATCTGACAGCATTACGAGCATCGTATCGTTGTCAGCCTTGGCGGATGGGAATTTTTCATCCTTCTTCGTCGATACCTTCGGCAGAGTGTACGGTCTGTTGTATACCGGTCCGCCTGTAAGGAATTCGAGATCCATATCGAATATCATCTCTCCGTTCCAGAACAGACGTGTGTGCTTGGTATCTGTTGTTTTTGCGATCGGTGTTGCGAGAACGTCCCACATATCGAAGACATCCAATACCTTCTGGACGTTCTCCGGTTTGCATGTGACCATCATACGTTCCTGGGATTCAGATACCCAGATCTCCCAAGGTGCCAATCCGTCCTCTTTCAACGGTACCTTCTCGAGATCGACATCGGCACCGCAGCCTCCTGCATCCAATGACATCTCTCCGACCACACATGATAGCCCTCCTCCTCCGAGGTCCTTCATACCTGTGATCAGACCTTTCTGATTCACTTCCAGACATGCATGTATGGTCGGTTCTTTTGTTATCGGATCACCCAATTGTACAGCACCTCTCGAATCCTCATCCGATGTGGATGTCAGATCGGCTGAAGCGAATGTCACACCATGTATACCGTCCCTTCCTGTCCTTCCTCCGAGAAGGATCATCACATCGCCGGGACCGCTTGCATAATTCACACCTAATTCTTTTCTCTTCACGATACCGAGACATGCCACATTGACGAGACAGTTCCCTGTGTATCTCTCGTCGAAAAAGAATCCTCCAGATATTGTCGGAACACCGACACGGTTACCGTAATCCCTGATTCCCGATACGACACCGTTCACCAGATAATGAGGGTGTTTGATTCCCTTCGGGATCTCTTTCTTCGTGTCTATCGGACCGAAACACAACGGATCGACGAGCCCGATCGGTTGTGCGCCCATACACACGACATCCCTCAATATTCCTCCGATACCTGTGGCGGCCCCACCGTAAGGTTCGATCGCTGAAGGATGATTATGACTTTCAATCCTCAATGCGTATCCGTAATCGTCATCGAATACCATCACGCCGGCATCTCCTCTGGAAAGGATGTCGGGTCTGTCGATCGAGAAAACGAACTCTTTCAATATCGGTTTGGAACTCTTGTAACAGCAATGTTCGCTCCACGCCTGTCCCAATGACTGCAATTCGATATCAGTGGGATTCCTGCCTTCCTTTTTGAAGTACGAAACGATGGTCTTCATCTCATCCAGTGAGAGTGCGAGACCCATTGTTGATGACAGTTCGTTCAATTCAGCATCCGATGCGGACAGTATATCCACATCGAACAATGAGAACGGAACATCGCGTTTCTTCATCAGTCTCTCGACGGACATACGATCATCTCACGATTACTTTGTAATTCTGAATGACTGGGTTCGCCAGAAGCTTCTTGCACATCTCCTCGCCTGCCTTCTTGGCATCATCAGGGGACATGTCCAATTCCATATCGAAGACCTTGACTGATTTCACTTCTTTGACTCCTTTGAATCCGAGCGATTCCAACGTCTTCTGTGTGTTCTTACCTTCAGGGTCAGCAACCCCTTTCTTGAGTTCGATTCTAATCTCGATTTGGGCCATTGTTCCCTCATACGCGTACGCGATTATAACGATTAGGATTGCATACTGACTATTACGTGACTTCGACATATTGTGATGATGTCGGGCAAAAGCGGATAGCTAACGCTGATGTGTTGCGAAATCAACTATTTCATAGATTCATTCGCTTATGTAACCTAACAGATATTGTGGATTGATCTGCAGTGCGTCAGTG
>JAZRYJ010000058.1:0-8360 GCA_045600635.1 Candidatus Methanarcanum sp. | reverse complement strand
AAAATAAATAAAATGAAAATAAGAAAAACAGTGAAAAAACATAGGAAGAGCAGGAGAAAAAAAAACTCGAAAAATACGTAAAAACAGAGTACGTCAGATCTAAAGTGAAAATTGTTTACACGAGGGTTTCAATGAGACTCGTTATCTGGCTTTGAGGAAACCCTCATTTTGAATTTTTGAGATTTTTCTTTCATTTCTCACGTTTCGGATCCTGTCGTTCTTTTGTTTTTAATAATTAATACTTAATTATAATTGGATAGCAAAGCTATCCAATATATATTAAGTATTAAAAATAACGGATGCGATATTTACAACAAAAATAAAACGCCGGAAACGAAAAACACCTGTCTTCCGATTCTCCAGATGACGAAGACAGGGACCGATCCGGCTTCAAGGTGGTAAACCGTGTCGGTAGATGGGAAATCGATTAACTGGTATTTGTCAGATTTGGATGTAAGAAAGAAGGATGTTCTATCGGCCATTGTGAAAACCGTGATGCTGGTCCTGAACCATCTGAAGTTTCCGGAATTCATGTCGTACTACAGCAACCGCCTGTACAGGGACGACTGGAAGATCGGACTTCTGGTGCTGAGGAAGCATCAGGGGAAGTCATATGCGGATTTTGCCGCAGAACTTCCTTCGTATTCAGGAGTCTTGGATGCGGGCTGCGTATCACGCATCCCGCACAAGGATACGCTGCGGAAATTCGCTTCACGCCTTCCGGAGGGGTTTCTGGACAGGATGGTCGGAGAGACCGCCAGGCTGCTGTGCGGATCGGATGTCATTGCCGCTGTGGACAGCACCGGTTTCTCCGAAACCAATGCTTCCAGGCATTTCATCAAACGTCTGAAGCAGTTCGGCACCGTCGATCGGACCGTGAGAGATTTCGCAAAGGCGACATTTGTTACAGACTCCAGAACCCTGGCTGTGATCTCCTGCGATGTCTCCGACAGCCATTCGGCCGATGTGAAACGTTTCGCTCCGGCGCTGACAGCGGCAAGCAGAACCGGTGTGACGATTGCCAAGGTCGTATGCGACAAGGGATACGACAGCGAGAAAGCGCATGAGGATGCCAGAGGCATCCTCGGTGATGACGTGGAAACTGTCATCCCTGTGAGAAAGCTGGAGCCGCTGACGGCGAAATCTGCTGCCAAATGCAACCCTAGTGGCAGATGGAGAAGGAAAAATTACAGGGATTTCAACAAATCAGCGTATGCGTTCAGACCGCTCGTGGAAACAGTGAATTCGATGATAAAAAGGAAGATGGGCGACACCGTGTACGGTAAATCGATGTCCAGGATGGCCGATGAGATAAAATGCATGTGCATAGCGCACAACATCAGGCAGATGATACGTTTCAATGTGGTGGTGATATGAGGGTTTCCTCAAAGCCACTCTGACGAAAAGGTTAATAACCTATCTTCTATCACGAGTATCAGTTGGGTCTATGGGCTAGCTTGGTATACTTGTGGCTTTGGGAGCCATTGACTCCGGTTCAAATCCGGATAGACCCACTGGATACCCCTCTGGCTGAAAATCAATAAAACCGCCGGGAAGTTGTTTTTGTGAACCTGATGATGATTCAGTGTGCATTGTCCGATTCCTTGAATGTATACAGCTCGTATACAGAAAGAAGTGTGTTCGGATGACAGGATCATCATCGGCGAGCATCTGTTCGTGTATACATAGCGATCCGTTCGCTGTTGGAACTGTTAAAGAAAAGAAATCGGACGGACAGGAAGGAATTCCGTCCGTCATGAAATCGTTCATTTCTTCCTAACGAAGCGCACCGGTCGAACTTAACCTACGATTTTTCTGCAGGCGTTCAGCGTTTTCTCGACCTCTTCGGATACGATGGCCCAAAGCTGTCCAATATCATACGAACTGAAACCGTATCCGTGGGATATTATGCATCTTGCTCCATACATCCCCCTCCATTGTATCTCCGGATGTTTCATTTTGAGGTCATCAGAAACTGAATATGCTGCGTTGCCGATGATCTGGCATTGCATTGCACAGATGTCCATGACATCCTGATTTTCCATGAATTCTCCATACGACATCCCTTCGGTCTTATCGAGAATCCTTTCGCACGCTCCGATTATATCGCGCAGGCAATCGGCATCACGCGGAGAACACAAGGACGGCATCCTCCTCGATTTTGGACAGGAAAGACCTGTTTGCACCCGTCGTTACGATGTCGATTTCTTTGTCAAAGGCATCTCTGAGATCCATGTAGAATTCTCCCAGATCGAAGTAGTTTTTTATCTTTCCGGAATCAACCAGGAAATCGATGTCGCTGTCGTCGTCAGCAGTGCCCCTTGCGTATGATCCGAACACATACACCTTGTCGACACCGTGCTTCTCGGCGATAGGGCCGACGATCCTTCTTATGTCTTCTATGGATTCCATTACGATTGCGATTGCATTGCTACTTATAAAACACTCTTCCGCAGACACGGTTTCTTCCGTAGCTCACTGTCCTTCCTAGATATGTAATCAGCAGAAATTACCGCGTTGATGCTCCGGTTGTTCAAATGTTGGATAAACAGTCAAGAAAGGAAAGGGCGCCAGCCCTTTCCAGTTCATCTTTAAGATTTGACACTTCTCCAAGAATGTCATTTTTGGCGTTATTGACTTATTATGTAGCAATGCTAGCATACACATCATCGGGTTCGGATAGACCCACTGGACATCTCTCTGACTGAAAATCAATAAATTTGTCCAGTCGAAGTTTGAATTGATAAATATAATATATTTTCATACTGATTGGAAATCGATCCGACATGAACTATACCTTGGAGGAACTGAAGGCAATAATTGCACCTATTGCGGAGAGATACGATGTAGAACGTGTATCTTTATTCGGTTCCAGGGCCCGCGGGGACAATACAGCGGACAGTGATTATGATTTCTGTATAATCCCGAACAAAGAGATGTCCTTGATAGAATTGAGCAGTTTCCTGTTGGATCTCAAAGATGCTTTGGATTCGGAAGTAGATATTGTCTGCGAAGATTCCATCGACCAAGAATTCCTTGGGCATATATCAGTTGACAGGAGAGTCCTGTATGAAGTCTGATGCGCTCCTGTTAAAAGCCATAATCCGATATTGCGACGACATATTGGATGATCTGTCGTATTACGGCAATGATGAGGAAGTTTTCAATGAAGAGATAAGATTTCAGCATTCCTGTTCATTTTGTTTGTTTCAGATAGGCGAACATACAAAAAGATTATCAGAATCGATAAAGAATGACAACCCACAGGTAAACTGGAGAGGAATATCGGGCCTCAGGGACATAATAGGGCATGCATACGGAGATGCACGTCTTCCGAGTATTTGGAGCACGATTACCAAAGAAGTACCTGTGTTGAGAGAAGAATGCATTAGGATACTCAGAGAGATCGAGTAATCTGCTATGATCCGGTTGTTTAGAAATTACATGGATGATGTATTGAATTTCAGTTCATCTTTGGGATTTGATGTTCCTTCAAGAGCATGATTTCTGATGTTATTGAAAAATTCTGCAACAATGCTGGCATTTACATCATCGGGTTCGGATAGACCTACTGGATATTCCTCTGACTGAAAATCAATAAAATTATTGTGATACACTCGGCATCTAAATTTGTATTATTTTTGATTCATTCTAGTTGTTTATGTTGCCACACACATCTGTACAGCTTATTGTTAAACCTAAACACTGTTTAACTAATGTTTATTTCAGTTTTACAGACCTATCGATTTGACGTCAGATGCGATTTTTTCGGCCAATCTGAAAGAAGATTCCATCTCTTCTACAGTCGGTACTGCTGATGTATATCTGAATGTCGTAGCATAATCTGACAATATGGATGCTTCGCGTATATATTTCGTTGCAATCTGTTTGTCGGGCAGTAATTCCAACAGACTTGTGATATTGTGTTTTTTCGGATAACTTATACCCAGCTGTAACAGTTTGGCTTTGATGCTCTTTTCAACGTACTGTTCAAGATGATAGCATATGATACGTGTTTTCTCATCGTCCATTTTACGAATCATTTCGGCAGTCCAAAGATCCTCCTCTGCACATGCAATGAGAGATTCGTATGTTTCAGGCGGTACCATAAACAACCTCGCCTGTTTTCATTATTTCGGATATTATCGAATACCTGTTGTCCTTCTCCATCTCTATCTCTTCCGGAGTGAATACCAGCAGATCCACAGGCATCCCTATCAGACCTATGGATATACGGACCTCGACATTGCGTTCGTGCATAGGCAGATCCGTTTCCATTATGACTGCAACATCAAGATCGCTGTCCTCAGAAGAAGTACCTTCAGCGACTGAACCGAATATTATTATGGCCTTCGGATCGAATTTCTCTGTGATTCTTCTGACAACGAGTTCTACCTTGTCTTCGAACATCATATGTTATCTGTTATTGTGTTGCTGTTTAAATAACAATCTAGTGGATATGTGCCCAGCAATAATTTTTTTGTCGGATCTGGTTCACTTACGGGATTTGATATTTCTGCAAAAATATCATTTTTGGCGTTATTGACTTATCATTCAGGAATGCTGGCATTTACATCATCGGGTTCGGATAGACCCACTTTTTCAAATTAGAGGCCAGTTTTTTTCATTTCATTGATGACAGGTTGTTTGTTCTGTGAACTTAACAGTCTGTAATAGTATTGTGAAGATATGTTCCTGTCAAGTGTTCTTACTGACCATGACTGTTCGGTTGCTTCTTTTACATACCAATTGCGTGCCTCATCGTCATGAACTCTCAACAACATGCGATAATGGGTCCATGACAGCGAAAAAGATTTTGAACTCACTGAGTTCAATATCTCTGGATACATTTTGTAAAACTGAGTACAGAAATACAAATTACGTTCATCGAATCCCTTACCGAACTCGGATGTGAGATTTTTCGAAAGGATCAAAGATTTTCTTGCCGAGAGGGAACGGTTCCTCGCTGAGAACGGTATCTGTTCGCCGTATCTTTTCCCGAATCTGCATACAGCGGAGCCATATTCAGGAAACGCGATGAGGAAGATCAAGAAGAAATATCAGGAAATGTCCGGAGTGGATTTCAAGCTGAAAGACATGCGGACGACCTTCGCAACGCTTACTGTGGGTGAGCACATGGAAAGGATCGACAGTGTTTCGATGCAGCTGAGGCACAGTTCGGTAAAGACGACGCAATCATCGTACGTGAATTCCGACAGGTCGAAGCCCCAGAAGAACATCATGGATGCATGGAAGGAGACGGAGATCAGAAAGAACTATGGCGACGGCGGATCCCCGGAGAAGGGACAGTAGATCGCGACCCTTCTGAAACTTTTTCCCAAAACCCTTACTCCGGCCGTATCACTGCGGTCGGAGGTTCTTATCCGTTTCTCCGAATGTATACAGCCTGTATACAGGAAGAAATGTGTTTGGGTGATAAAGTTCATCATCGAAACAAATCTGTCAGTGTATACAGGGCGATCCGTCCGTCTTTGAAATTGTTGAAAAAAGAAACGGGGCGAACAGGAAAGAATCCTGTCCGCCATGAAACAGTTTACTTCTTGGATCTTACGATCACGAAGGCAAGAGCGAATAATACCAGCACCACAGCCATTGCACCTGCGATGAACATGATGTTCTGATCATCTTTCTCTTCTTGTTCCGGAACAGGCTCCGGAGATTCTGACCACTGAGCATATAAAGTGAGCGATGTCACTCCTGAGTACTCCTCAAGATAATTCCTCATACTCTGATTGTCCGCAAATTCAAGTCCGTTCTCGGTGCACCATTTTATGAATCTGCATCCGGCCTTGGTGAATTCATTGGCGTCGAGCTTCATGTCATTCTCGGGACCATAGATTATGGTCTGTCCATCCATCGTTCCTCTGCCGCCGTTGGCGTCGAATGAAATGATGGCGGTGTTGGGCATCAATACAGCTGTCATTACCGCATCCTCTCCTGGCTCCAATGTTATTTTCGTATCCGGATCCACAGGGATCAGTCTGCTTTCGAATTTCCATCCGAAATAATATCCTGGCCCTGTCGGCAATGCGGACGGGGTCGTAAAAGTATCATCGTCTGTTATGATAGGTTCCTTGATGACAGTACCGTCATCGCTGTACGCGATGATGAAATGGCTGGTGATCGGGTGTCTGTGTGTACCTGTCATATCTATTATCGCTGTAGGATCTTCAGGATCTTCAGGAAGTTCTCCGAAATATTTTCCAGGTGTGATCATCTCACCAACTCCGAAATTGTGGTTCGGGAACACATCTATGGTTTCTTCCCCATATTCTACCGATTTAGGAATCTCGTTCGGTATTGCGATGTATGTGAGTCTTGTGCAGCCATTGAATGCATTCCACCCTATGGATGTGACTCCATCAGGTATGGTTATCGATGTTAATGAAGTACAACCATCGAATGCTCCAGCGCCAATCTTTGTAATGCTGTCCGGCATCGTGATCGACATGAGATGCTCACATCTTAAAAATGAACTAGCAGGTATTTCTATAATTTTATCAGGTATGGTTATTGATAAAAGCCCAGAGCTATCAAAAACATTCTCACCGATTATTTTAACGCTGTCCGGTATGGATATTGATTTTAGGCTGCCACATCCTGCAAATGCATTACTTCCAATGCTGGTAACATTGTCCGGTATAGTCACCGATTCAAGGTTTATACAACCACTGAAAGTGCCGTTTTTAATCATCGTAATACTATCTGGAATGATTACTGAAGTAAATTGACATCCGGAGAATGCATTTGAACCGATGTCTTTAACGCTGTTCGGAATCGTCATTGATTCAAGATAACACTCGGAGAATGCATTTTCGCCGATCTTTGTAACACCATCTGGTATATTTGCCGAAGTAAGGTTTATACAACCATTGAATAGTTCATCGCTTATTGTGGTGATACCGTTGGGAATCCTTATTGATTCAAGAGCTTTGCACCTCATGAATGCTTTTTTACCGATCTCTATAACGCTGTTCGGTAAGGTTATATTTTTAAGCCTATAACATTGACGGAATGCCTCTTCGCCGATTGTTGTAACATCGCCTAAGATTTCTACTGTTTCGAGGATTGTACAATTAAAGAATGTTTTATCATTAATCGCAGTGACGCCGCTGGGGATCTTCATCGAAGTAAGGCCTATGCATTCTCCGAATGCCTCTTCGCCGATTTCTGTGACAGTATTGGGGATTATTATCGAAGTAAGTTCTCCACGATAGTAGAATGCATAATCGCCCACGGCTACAACGTTATAGATGGTGTCTTCGTGTTTTATGGCGTTAGGTATTGTAAGTTCTGTAATGGTTGGTTCTTCTTGTGCAAACCCTATAACTGTTGCTTTATCATCGTTCAATTCATACTTCAAATCGTCAACTGTTATTTCATTCGACTGTGCACCGTTATCGGATCCGTCGTAATCTCCTTCCGCCTCTGTAGCCGTCGGCATTATCACAGAATCATCTGATAGATCCGCCGAATGGGGGGGGGGCGAAACAGACGATCGACGCCAATGCTACGATCGCACAGAATGTCAATGCCGTTATCAACAAAGATCTGTTGTTCATTCTATCACATTATGCGGTCGCCCATAGGGAGAGACCATTATGGGGCTTCAGGGTGATATTGCAATAAATAATCTCCCACTCGCGCGACCGTATAACGATGTTGTACGTTCAGTGTTATGACAATTAACGCCTTTTACACTGAACAAGTGACTGGACATGATTTTTTGATGACATTGTTATTGAATTGAACGTCTGAATCCTGTGTAAATGACGTTGCGAACGACTTACGTCGTTCGAAACTTCTGAAAATCGAATCGGCATTATGATATATCGGTAACATATGGTGTATGTTGCAGAGCTTTCGCTATCCAGCAACATAATTGCGTAAGTTCTGCACCCTTCTTTCCGATCAGCAGATCTCGAAATCGTACGGTTCGAACGTCAGCGAGAGCAATTGGCAGATGAAGAAGCGAATATCGATGACATTCGCATATGTCCTCACACATAATCCGCGTACATCGAAACGCACCCAGCGCTTCATGGCTCTGTGCACTTCCTCGCATACATGCCTGGCCTTCGCCCACTTATCCTTCAGTTTCCCGCGTCTGAGATCCATGTTCCTGAGGAATTTTCCTACGAATTCAGCTTCGCCGTTCTTTATGAGAAAACGTAGGATCCTGTCCTTCTTTGTGTGTTTGGCGTTGATGAATCCGTCCTTTTTCCAATATCTGTTGTAATGTCTGAGTACATCTTTCCATTCAGCCTCAGGATGGAATACGGCATCCGAACCGGCGTTGGATGCCATGATGGCACCTGTCCTGTCGAAGACTTTGGCGT
>JAZRYJ010000057.1:0-47055 GCA_045600635.1 Candidatus Methanarcanum sp. | reverse complement strand
AAAAAGGAAGATGGGCGACACCGTGTACGGTAAATCGATGTCCAGGATGGCCGATGAGATAAAATGCATGTGCATAGCGCACAACATCAGGCAGATGATACGTTTCAATGTGGTGGTGATATGAGGGTTTCCTCAAAGCCTGCTCCTGGACCTCTATTTATATCAGGACTGTGATACGAATGTGTCAGATGGATGGATGCGCATGTTAGAATCTGAAAGACCGTGGATCAAATACTATGATGAAGAACAGACCTCCCCGACATTGGAATATCCAGATATTTCAATATACGAAATGGTGAGAAGGGCTGCATCCAAGGTTCCGGATGAAATTGCATATGAATTTTATGAGAAAAAGACGACGTACAGTAATTTCGTAAAAAAGATCAACCACGTCGCAGCATGTCTGCGTAAATTAGGCGTAGAAAAAGGAGACCGTGTTCTGATCTGCATGCCGAATTCACCTCAGGCGCTGCAGATGCTTTATGCAACATCAAAATTAGGCGGCATCGCATCGATAATCCATCCGCTCTCAGCAAAGAATGAGATTCTACATTATCTCAACAACTGTGATGCCAAGGTTGCACTCGTTCTTGATGCTTTCGTCAAAAACTTCATTGCTGTAAAAGAACAGACTAAATTAGAGAAATTAATCGTCACAAGTGTGAAGGATGAATTCAATCTTGTCACTAAAATCGGATATATTCTCACCAAAGCGAGAAAAGTACCGAAATACAGGATGCGTGACTACATGATATCCTGGAAGAGTTTCCTGATGAGCACATTGGAAATGGATGTCCCTGATACGAATGTTACGGGTTCCGATCCTGCACTCATACTTTACAGCGGAGGAACAACAGGATTCTCGAAAGGTATCATGTTATCAAATTTGAATCTCAATGCAACTTCAATGGAGACATTGGCAACGAGCAATTGTCTCCCATGCAAATTCGATAAATTAATGTCTGACGACATAAAGGATATCCTGAAGAAAAAGAAATACACCGTACTTTCAGTAATGCCGATATTCCATGGTTTCGGACTCGGTGTGGGGATACATTCGTTCTTGATATTCGGAGGGACCTGTGTTCTCGTTCCGTATTTCACGCCAGAATCATACGCTAAACTGATATTGAAAAAGAAGCCGAATTTCATCGCAGGTGTACCCACTCTATTCGAAAAGATGGTTAGTCTGAAAATTATGGCAAACGCTGATATGTCCTCTCTTGAAGGTGTATTCTGTGGTGGCGATTCGCTTCCGATGAGCACCAGAAAGACAGTCGATGAATATCTCAGATTACACGGTTCCAAAGTCATTGTAAGAGAAGGATACGGTCTTACTGAGTGTGTCACCGTAGCATGCCTCACACCTTCCGATTATTACCGCGAAGGCAGCATAGGCATCCCATTACCCGATATCCTGTTCAAGATCGTTAAACAAGGCACACAAGAGACCCAGACAAATGGAGAAGAGGGTGAGATATGCATCTCAGGACCTAATATCATGCTCGGTTATGTAAAAGATGAGGAGACGACCAAGATCGCTCTTCAGAAACATGCGGACGGCAGGATATGGTTGCACACAGGTGACGCAGGAACAATGGATGATGATGGTTTCGTCTATTTCAAGCAGAGATACAAAAGGATCATCGTCAGTTCAGGATACAACATCTATCCTTCACAGATCGAAGATGCTGTTAATTCGTTCCCGGGTGTTAAGGAATCATGTGCAATTGGTATCCCTGATCCGATCAGAAAACAGAGGGTGAAGGTCTACGTCGCCCTTGAGAAAGGTATGACAGGTGACGATGAGCTGAAGAAAAGGATCATTGCCCACTGCAGAGAATATGTTGCAGCATACGCTGTTCCAAAACTCTTCGAATTCGTCGATGAATTGCCAAGAACCAAGATCGGAAAGATAGCATACAGAGAAGTGGAAGAGATAGACAGAAAAAAGAGAGAGAACAAACCCTGAATCACAGGGATACCGGTTCTCCTCTGGTGAGTCTCCCGTTTATGACGTTCTTACAGGTCAGATCCATCTTCTCTCCGTTGATTATCCTCTGAGCCGAGAACGACATCCCTTGATAGATGATATTGTCGATGATGTTCTGATTGTATCTAAGTCTCGGACGTAACTTGACATATTGTTTCTGTATATCGCCGATCGTGTTACCCATCAGCTCGCCAATTCTGAAGAGATTATTCTTCACAAACTCCCTCTTCGAGATAAAATCATTATTGTCGACAAGAAACGGGTTGTATGTTCCGTCCTTGTTATCATCATCTAAATCCTCAACAGCATCCATGATATAGACCCAGATTCCGATTTTTCTGAAGAATTCCCTTATGTCGTCATCGGATCTGTCACCCAACATTATGTCGATGACGTCGACTAACGACTGTGAAGAATACCTCCCCATCAATACAGGGTCTTTCCAGCCGTTCTTCTCTGCATCTTTCAGCTTGTTATATCCGTCCATTATCACCCTGTCGTAATCTGGAAATTCTTTCATTGCTTTATTGATCGCACGGTTAAGTCCTAGTAATCCCATCTTTCCTTTGAGTATATCAGAATTGTCTGATACATCATCGATAAGACTGTTCTTTGCGACAAGGATTGTATATGCTGTGATCTTGTGGATCAATTCATTGCTACTGGCACTGTGCCTGAATAAACAGAAAAGACCTCCTGGTTTATTGTCGATAAGGACACCGTCTTCAAGAATCGAATTGAAGAACATCGTCATGAACGTCATTTCGTAATTCACGGTCAGTGTAGGAATATACCCATACTCCTCTCTGAGGTGATGACATGTCTCACAGTAATAACTCCTGTATATCCTCCTGTCATTGTTGCTCAGAATGCTCTCTATCGGTATGGTATATCCGAACATCAGCCAGTAATCGCACGATTAGATTAATATAATGTCCGACACATAATGGTATCATTAAAGCCTGTGTTATACACAGGAACGGTGGAAGAATGTCGAAATCTAAGAAAGATCTCATATCCGAATACAACTCACAGTCGATGCCAACGATGGCAAGGATAAACTACAAAGGCAGGACAGGCAGAGAGAATTCAGAGGAAGCAAAGTTACACACAGGCGATCCTATGTGTTACGGATGCTGCGGACCCAAATGCCTTGCTTCGTTCATCATCGGTATCGTCGTGATTATTGTCTGTTGCGCATATGTGTCACAGAAGGGTACATGTACAGAGATCTGTTATTGGCCTTTCTGAGCTAAATAGATCGGAGCTTTGTCCATGGGGCAATTCATCACTGTGATAGTGAAACCCACAATGGACTGTAATATCCAATGTAAACACTGCTATCACCTTCCGTCCGAACGTTCATCTGAATTGATGGATATCAAAACATTCGATAAAGCTGCGAAACTTGTAAAGAACGGATTCGATTCCACCAGATTCATATTTCATGGCGGTGAACCTACACTTGCGCCGATTTCATTTTACAAGAACGCAATGTCGGTTGAAAAGAAATATTTCGGAAAATTCAACTGTGAGAATACGATTCAGACTAATGGTACACTTCTTAACAAAAGATTCATCGAATTTTGCAGAAACAACAGAATAAACATTGGCATCTCTTATGAGGGCGGGTTCGACAGTGACCTCCGTCCTGGTATGGATTCTGAAAAAATAGATGACATTGTGAAATACATGGTCGACAAGAAACACATGTTCTTGATCAGCTCCACAATACACGGCAGGAACGTGAATGATATGGAGGCTATATACGACAAATTCACAAAGATGGGTGCAACAATCATGTTCAATCCGCTGATACAGTTGGGATGTGCCACACAGCACCCTGAGTTGCGTTTGGATCCTGACGTCTATGCTGACAATCTGATTGTATTGTTCGACAAGTGGATGCATGATGTTGATGTGAAAGTACCGGCACTTCCATTCTATCAATACATAAGCACAGCACTCAATGGCACCCCAAATATTTCGGATTGCCCTCACGCATCATGTCTGTTGAAATGGATCTGTATCTATCCCAACGGAGATGCATACCCTTGTGGCAAAGCTTGTCCGAAAGAATATTGCCTTGGAAATGTGAATGATGTCGATACTATCGAAGAACTTCTTGAATCGGACGGGATGATTAATATCCTCGAAAGTTCTATTGAAAGAAGAAAGAAATGCAAAGATTGCGACATTTATCAGTATTGTAACGGTGGTTGCAGCATAGACGCAAGAGCTGAAGGTGACATCAATTCACCTGGTGGATTCTCCTGCATAGTATACAAAAAACTGTTCTCACACATCAAATCCACGATCGACGGCATTATGGCTGACAAACCGGATATGATGCAATACAACGGATTCGTAAGAGAAGCAATTCTCGGAAGGTTGGTCAATCCGCAGATTATCGACGACATTTTACAGTAATGTTATATCTCGAATTCTTTATTCGCATATGATATCATGGCAGATGTAACAGTAACAATCGATGCGGGTGTTTGTAGATTCAAAACCGTGATCACGGCAAAACAGGATGAGGAAATGAACATCGTTTACACGATAAAAAGCGAATGTCCCAAAGTCAGAGATCTAGCTAAGAATCTTGCACCTGTCCCGATGTTCGATGCTATCGCAATGCCGTTTACTGAGAATGCAATCTACAAAGAGTCCAGCAAATGGCTGGAGCACGTCGCCTGTCCTGTACCAAGCGGCATCATTAAAGCATCAGAGGTAGCGGCTGATCTTGCTCTCAAAAAAGATGTTTCATTCAAGATCGAATGATCATAATTTCTTGATTGCTCCGTGACCGCCGCAGACAATCATGTCATCCCTGCCCACGGAGTCCATCAGTTTACCTAATTCCTCACGTATCTCATCGAGCTTCTTCTTATCAACATCAACATTTGTCATCAGGTACGGTGCGATATTCTCAAGATCGGCTCTTTCGGATGTAAGATCATTCAGATTGGAATAGATGTCTCCTGTGAACAGAAGTTTCGGATTCCTTGAAAAGAGAACCGTCTCTCCTTTGAGATGCCCGCCGTTCCCTTCATAGATCTCGAATTCGATATCTCCGAATCTGAATGTATCAATTCTCTCCAGCGGTTTCTTTAATTCCGGTCTCTTCTCTCCGAAAATATGAATGGATTCCTCGCTCGGATCTATGTAATCAGTAAGGATGCTCCCTATTCTCCCGTATGAGTAACTGTATGGATTAAAATCACCGCTCGGGACCTTGCTCTTTCCCATTTCCGCAACATAGTCGCTTGTACCTTTGCTGATGTATATCTTCGCATTCTCAATCACAGAAAGAAGACCG
The DNA here is from genome assembly GCA_045600635.1 of Candidatus Methanarcanum sp. Taxonomy (GTDB): domain Archaea; phylum Thermoplasmatota; class Thermoplasmata; order Methanomassiliicoccales; family Methanomethylophilaceae; genus Methanarcanum. The sequence continues at coordinate 41,740 of JAZRYJ010000057.1, read as the reverse complement.
GAATGATCCACATCGGCGTGTGTAGCGATGACTGTCTTCTCCATACTAAAGAAACACGGGAACATCTCTCTGAGTTCTGTTATCATCTCATCAGAATATATTCCGAGTCCTGTGTCTATGAAGAGCAATTCGTCATTGTTTCTGAGGACGTATGTGTTGCTTCCGCATGGAGGTTCGATCACATGCAACTCAGTATCCTCTGTAAGCTGGATATCCGTTATTCTGGGCTTGAAATTAAGATCCTTATGGAATGCGATGAAATTGGCCAACTCTATGAAACTCTTGAACACAGCGATTGGCTGATATCCCTTCTCGCACAATATATCGGATACGCTCTTCGATTCAAGGATAAGTTCGGTCAGCTTACTTTCGGGAAGACTGAACAGTTTCTGAATATTATTGGCCACACGGATATATTCCACAGTATTGTCCAATTCCGGATCGTTCCCATTGTATGAGACGATATCGAGAGGATAGATTCTAGCTACCTCATCCAGTATCTTCTTTGAGACTTCAGGATTCTCCACTTCCATTCCGATGTTGAAATTCTGATAACCTTTGTTCTCGGCAAGCGAATTCAGATATGATATGTTGACATCGTACTTGTCTATGACTTCGAGAACAGGGAACAATGCACCGGGTTCATCAACGATACGGACGCTTATCACCAGAACTGTCGGTTCCTTCGGCATGTAATCGACATATGAGATCTCACTCAGTTCCCTGTCGATCTTATTCAATTCCTCTCTGGTAGCCAGAACCTCAATGAAAAGATTCACGCCTCTGTTATAACTGACACGGACGATATTTCCGTTATTGTTCATGATGACTTTGCAGGCAAGCATGAACGCACCGGGTTTATCCGGCATCTTAGTGGTGAAAGTTCTTGCTATTTTATCCTCGGTCATTTCTTCTCATCCTCGTTTCTGATCATCGAACGCATGATCTTCCCATTGATTGTCTTCGGTAGTTCTTTAACGAATTCCAGCGCCCTCGGGTATTTGTACGGTGCTGTTTCGTGCTTGACGAAATCCTGTATCTTTTTCTTCAATTCTTCCGACTCTGCTATGCCCTCTTTCAGAACGACGGTCGCCTTAACTATCTGTCCCCTTACAGGATCCGGTATGCCTGTGACCGCACATTCTAAGATATCTGGATGCGTTACCAATACGGATTCGATCTCGAAGGGACTAATCTTGTAGCCTGATGATTTTATCACATCATCGGTACGTCCGACAAACCAGAAGTATCCATCCTCATCCTTCCATGCTACATCTCCTGTATGGAACCAACCATCATGCATGACCTTGGCCGTCTTCTCTTTGTCGAGATAATATTCAGTCATAAGGCCCAACGGTCTCGGATTATACGATATCACAATCTCTCCGGTCTCTCCGGGCTGACATTCCTTTCCGTCGTGATTGATGATCTTGATCACATACTGTGGAGACGGTTTGCCCATTGAACCTGGTTTAGGCGTCATTCCGCGGATATTGCATATTGTGCATGTGGTTTCCGTCTGTCCGAATCCTTCCATAAGACTGATGCCTGTAGATTTCTTCCAATTGTTGAATACATCCGGGTTGAGAGCTTCTCCCGCTATACAGCAGTACTTCAGTGATGACAGATCGTGCTTATCGACACCTGCATTGTTGAACATCCTGAACATCGTCGGTGGACAACAGAGTGTGGTTATCTTGTATTTTGATAGGATGTCCATCATCTCATCTGCATCGAATTTATCATAATCGTAAACAAATACACATGCTTCCATTATCCACTGACCATACAATTTGCCCCATACAGCTTTTCCCCAGCCTGTGTCTGCGATAGTAAGGTGGAGACCTTCCGGATTCACACACTGCCAGTGTTTAGCAGTGAACAAATGGCCCAATGAGTACAGATGATTGTGAAGAACCATCTTCGGATAACCGGATGTTCCCGATGAGAAATACATCAGGAAAGGTTCATCCGCTCTTGTATCTATACGTTCCAGAATTTCTGATGATTCTTCCATTTCCTTATCGAAGAAGTGCCATCCGTCTCTCGGTGTGTTGACAACGATCTTCGTATCTAATGTAGGGACATCCTCTGCGGAATCGACGGCGTCGCATACATTATTCATATCCGTGCAGATCACGGCCTTCATAGATGCTGAACGTACACGATATTCGATGTCACCTTTTGTCAGCATAAATGTCGCAGGCACCATTATCGCACCAATCTTGTGAAGTGCGACAGAAACATACCAGAATTGATAGTGGCGTTTCAGGATCGTAAGAACTCTGTCGCCTTTCCTTATACCTAACGACAGGAAATAATTAGCTGTCTTATCCGAAAGTCTCTTTATGTCTGCGAAAGTAAAGATCCTTTCCTCTCCCTTTGGATTCGTCCAGAGCATTGCCCTGCGATCTGGATCATTGATTGCAATGTCATCTACGATATCATAACCGAAATTGTAATTATCGGGATATTTCAGACGATATTCGGTCAGAATACCATTGTCATCGTATTTCTCATCAACATAGCGGAGATTTATCCCCCTCATTGGGATGCACCTCTTTCGTGTTCCAGTTTATCCTTATTGCGTATATCCACACGCTTGATCTTTCCGCTGACCGATTTAGGCAGCTCTTTGACGAATTCGACCACCCTCGGATATTTGTACGGAGCGGTCTCATGTTTGACGAAATTCTGAATCTCCTTCTTGAGATCGTCCGATGGTTCGAATCCGTCCCTGAGGACTATGGATGCTTTTACAAGCTGTCCTCTGACATCGTCCGGAACGGCTGTGATGGCACATTCCAAACAGCATGGATGTTTCAGAAGAACGGATTCAATCTCGAACGGACTGATCCTGTAGCCTGATGATTTTATGACGTCGTCATTACGTCCGATGTACCAATAATATCCGTCCTCATCCCTCCAGGCCAGATCGCCTGTGTGATGGAATCCTCCGAACTGTGTCTGTCTGGTCTTCAACCTGTCACGGTAATATCCGACGAATATCCCTGCTGGATGTGGTTCGATACTGACAACTATCTCTCCCACTGTTCCCGGAGGACAGCTCTTTCCGTCAGTGTCGACAATATCGACCTTATACTGAGGCGATGGCTTTCCCATTGAACCCGGTTTCGGTGTCATCCCCCTCATGTTTCCGACGATAACGGTGGATTCACTCTGTCCGAATCCTTCCATGAGTTTCAATCCCGTGGCCGCATACCATTTGTCGAACGTGTCTGAATTCAATGCTTCACCGGCGATATTGGTATGTGTCAAAGATGAGAGATCATGACCTTCCAGACCTGCATTACAGTACATTCTAAACATCGTAGGCGGACAGCAGAACGTAGTGATTCTGTATTTCTCGATTAAATTCAGAACAGTCTCCGGTTCGAACTTCCTATCATATTCATAAACGAACAATCCTGCTTCCATTATCCATTGTCCGTATAGTTTTCCCCAGGCCGTCTTTGCCCAACCTGTTTCCGCGACAGTCCAATGCAATCCATCGGGTACGACACAATGCCAATGTTTCGCAGTGAGAATATGCCCTATAGGGTACGAATAGTCATGAACGGCCATCTTCGGATTCCCTGATGTCCCTGATGTGAAATAGATCAACATCATATCTCTGACGTGTGTCGGGACCCTTTCCCATTTGTCAGATGCTTCTTCGACACCTTTGTCGAAATCACTCCATCCTTCGGGTACATTACCGTCATGATACTGCGCATTCGTTATACATTTGAATTTCAACGTAGGGATGTTTTCTGCTTTATCGAATTCCTGCCAGACAGGTGCATCCTGTGTAACGACTGCTGCTCTAATCGAAGCAGAATTGATACGATATTCGATATCGTGTTTCGTAAGCATGAATGTTGCAGGTATCATGACTGCGCCCATCTTGTGCAATGCGACAGAAACATACCAGAATTGGTAGTTGTGCTTCAGAACCACAAGCACCATATCTCCCCTTCTGACCCCGTTCTTTGTAAGATAATTGGCAGTCTTGTCTGAAAGCTTCTTAATATCTGCGAATGTGAACGTCTTCTCGTGACCTTTATCATCACACCAGACCAATGCACGTCTGTTGGGATCGTTGACCGCGATGTCGTCTATGATGTCATAACCGAAGTTGAAATTATCGGGATAGTGGACACTGAATGTTTTCAAAAGACCGTTCTCGTCGAACGTCTCGTCTACATATCTCAGGTTGATGTCCCTTGTCATTTCCTTATGCCTTCTTCATGACAATTGCAAGGAATGAACATCCGTCTTTACTGGTGGCGATCATACCGTGAGGTTTTCCTGAATCATAATAGACTGAATCCCCGGCAATCAGATTCTCGATGTGGCCGTCATAATTGAATTTAAGGCTTCCTGACAGCACATAGTCGAATTCCTGACCCTCATGCATCGTACATTTGATCTCTGCATCCTGTTCTTCCTGTTTGTATGGTGCCTTCACAAGGAAAGGTTCCGAGATCTTGCCTTTGAAAAACGATGCCAGATGATAATAATCGAATCCTGAGCGTCTCTTGATCGGCAATCCCTTTCCATCATGTATGACTGTGAAATCTGTAAGGTGTGGATTCTCTCCTGTCAAAAGCTCGACCATATCGATTCCGAATTTATCTGCACATTTGTACAGAAATGTGAATGAGAAGTCCTTCTTCCCTGATTCACATGCCTCATATTCCTCTACGGACACATCTGCGGCCTCAGCCATCTCTTCTTTGGTGTATCCGCAAAGTTCACGCATCGCATGGATACGTTCCGAAATCTCAGAAATTTCATACATGATTGTCATCCCATCCATTACGCTGATATATATAAATAATAAGGCGCGCACGCATGACAGCCTGTCCACACACCAACCGTTTTATCCTGCCCGCCACATTACCTGTCCGATGGAAGTAATAAGGAAGGATGTCACAGTCATATGCGGGCATTACGGCACAGGGAAGACCAACCTCTCACTCAATCTTGCAATAGAATGTGCCAGCCAAGGAAAAAAAGTAACATTGATCGACATCGATATCGCCAATGTTTACTTCAGATCCGCAGACTATGCCGATGTCCTTTCAAAGAATGGCGTCAAAGTTCTCGGACCGATATATGCCAACTCAAACGTTGATATTCCAGCACTTCCCGCCGGCATTTCGAATGCGATCCTCGAAGATGAATGTGTCATCATCGATGTGGGCGGTGACGATGTCGGCGCCACCACATTAGCCAGATACTGTGATGACATCAAAAACAGAGATTATGATGTGTATTGTGTTATCAATCGGTATCGTTCCCTGACGACCACTCCTGAAGAAGCAGCAGAGATATCATACGAGATCGAAAATGCATGCCACCTGAAAACAACCGGCCTCATCAATAATTCCCATCTCAAAGAGCTTACAAAAGATGGAACAATCTTGGATTCCCTGGAATTCGCTGAAACAACATCAAAGATCCTCAATGTACCAGTTATCGCAACAACATGTCCGAGAGCACTTTCACACACATTAAATAATAAAATTAAGGTTCACCCAATAGACGTCTATGTAGGCGCTCCCTGGGAAATGGAGAAATAAAGATGCCGAAAGTAATTGTCAATAACAACATATGCAAAGGATGTGAAATGTGCGTTCACGCATGTCCGAAACAGATTCTTGCACTCGATAAAAGCGTGACGAATAACAAAGGATACCATCCTGCTCACGTAACAAATGAAGCAGAATGCATCGGTTGCGGTTCATGCACGATCATGTGCCCCGATGTAGCGATAAGGGTCGAGGTGTGAATATGGCAGAAAAAGTACTCATGAAGGGTAACGAAGCCATAGCAGAGGCGGCAATAGCGGCCGGATGCAGACATTTCTTCGGTTATCCGATCACACCGCAGACCGAGGTCGCGGCATACATGTCAAAAAGGATGCCGAAAATCGGTGGCGTATATCTTCAGGGGGAATCAGAAGTCGCATCAATCAATATGGTACTCGGCGCAGGGGCATCTGGCGTCAGAGTCATGACCTCAACTTCATCACCTGGTATCAGCCTGATGGCTGAAGGAATCTCGTATATCGCAGGTTCCGATGTCCCATGCCTGATTGTCAATGTTCAGCGCGGCGGACCTGGCCTCGGAGGAATCCAGCCTTCACAATCCGATTATTACATGGCGACCAAAGCTTCAGGACACGGAGATTTCCATCTTCTCGTCTTTGCGCCTTCCACAGTCCAGGAAACAGTGGATCTCATCTCCGATGCATTCGACCTCGGTGACAAATACAGAATCCCGACAATGGTCCTCTCCGACGGAATGCTCGGCCAAATGATGGAACCTGTAGTTCTTCCGGAACCGAAGGAACCGAACAACGACAGCAAGACATGGGCAGCATGCGGACACAAGAACAAAAGACCGCATAATGTCATCAATTCACTGAACACCGATCCGCCTACATTGGAGAAATTGAACATTGAGAGATTCAAGAAATACGATGAGATCATTGCGAAAGAACAGAGGGCTGAAGAATATCTCTGTGATGATGCTGATCTCATCATCGTAGCATTCGGTGCTTCTTCAAGAGTGTCGAGATCGGCGGTCGACAAGGCCAGAAAGGATGGCATTAAGGTCGGACTTTTCAGACCGATCACACTCTGGCCGTTCCCTGAGAAATTCCTTAAAAAACATGTGGAACACACGAAGAAGTTCCTTTCAGTCGAGATGAACATGGGGCAAATGGTCAATGATGTGAAACTTGCGATTGAATGCAAGAAACCTGTCGAATTCTACGGAAGGACGGGCGGTATGATTCCGACAACGAAAGAGGTCTATGAGAAGATCGTTGAACTCAATGGGGGTATCAACTGATGACAGTAAAAGGAGAAAGACCGAAAGCATTGACAGATGCACCGTTCCACTACTGTCCGGGATGTACGCACGGAATAGTACACAGGATCGTCGCCGAAGTCATAGATGAATTGGGTATAGAAGGAAAGACTGTGGGTGTAGCATCCGTCGGATGTTCCGTCTATTCATACAACTACTTCGCCTGCGATATGGTCCAGGCACCGCACGGACGTGCACCTGCCGTAGCAACGGGTGTAAAGAGGGCAAGACCCGACAACATCGTATTCACATACCAGGGTGACGGAGATCTTGCTGCCATCGGAGCAGGTGAGACCGTCCATGCAGCTGCCAGAGGCGAGAATATCGTTGCAATATTCATCAACAATGCGATCTACGGAATGACAGGAGGACAAATGGCCCCGACCACACTTCCGGGTCAGGTCACACAGACCACACCTTACGGAAGGGATGTGAAAGTCGCAGGAAACCCGATCAGGGTGTGCGAGATGCTCTCATCACTCGACGGTGTCGCTTTGGCACAGCGTGTGACCGTGGACTGTGTGAAAAATGTCAAAGAAGCCAAGAAAGCCATCAAGAAAGCATTCCAGTACCAGATGGAGGGCAAAGGATACTGCATCATCGAAGTAGTATCCACATGTCCTACGAACTGGGGTAAATCACCGATCGATGCAATCCAATGGCTCAGAGACAATATGCTCCCGTACTATCCACTCGGTGTCTACAAGGACATAGGGGAGGCGAAACAATGACTGAATTAAACATCCTCTTCGCAGGATTCGGCGGACAGGGAGTCCTGTTCTCAGGAAAAGTCATCGCATACGCCGGAATGATGGAAGGGAAGGAGATATCCTGGCTTCCATCATACGGACCTGAGATGAGAGGCGGTACAGCGAATTGTTCTGTATGTATATCAGACAACAAAATCGGATCGCCTCTTGTTGTCAACCCAGATATCCTGATCGCAATGAATCTCCCGTCATTGGAGAAATTCGAGAACGAGGTCGTTCCCGGAGGAACGATCATCCTTGACTCGACGATCATCACAAAGAAAGTTGAAAGAAAGGACGTAAACGTCATCTATCTTCCGGCATCCAAGCTTGCAGAGGATGCGGGTGTCAAGGGTGCGGCCAACATGGTCATCGTAGGAAGACTCTTCAAAGAAACGAAATTCTGTTCAGAAGAAAATCTGGATAAAGGATTGATCAAGAGCATTCCGCCGAAGAAAGCGGATCTTCTCGACAAGAACCGTTTGATGATCAAAACAGGTATGGAAAGCTGAATATGGAAGACGCTTGGCGCTATTCCAAGAAAGAACAGCTGACAGTGTTAGCTGCAGCCTGCATCGCAATTTTCGTCAATCCGATGACAGGCAGCATGCTGAATCTGGCGTTGAAACAGATCCAGAATGATTTCGGATGCAGCGAATACAGTCTGACGTGGATCACCAGCATATTCTTCATCGTATGCGTAATGTTCCTTCTTCCGTGCTCCAAGCTTGCGGACATATACGGAAAGAAGAGAACATTCCTCATCGGAGTCGTCATAGGGCTTATCGGTGCGATCGCATCCTCATGTGCGTGGGACATCTATTCGCTGTATGTGTTCAGAGGCGTGACGGCCGTAGGTATGGCATTCGTATCCTGTACAAGCGTTTCGATGATATCCGATGTGTATCCGCCCAACAAAAGGGGCGGAGCGATAGGCGTGAACGTTGCCTGTGTGTATCTCGGTGCTGCACTCGGTCCGACGATCGGCGGTGTCATAACGCAATACTTCGGATGGAGAGCTGTGTTCTTCGTTCTGATTCCGTTCTTCGTGATCGCATTCATCCTGATGCTCACATTCAGAGATAACATAATCAGCACACCCGACGAACCTATGGATGCCAAAGGTTCGGTATTCTACGGGATAGGAATATTCGTGTTCATGTTCGGACTTATGACGATCCCACAGATCGCAGGTTTCATCATGATCGCTGCAGGACTCGCTATCATCATCGGGTTCATATTCTATGAAACGAAAATAAAACACCCGATATTCCACATTGAACTTTTCCAGAATCCGAGTTTCACGATGTCGATGATTGCATTGTTTCTCAACTATGCATCATCATTCTGTATCGCATTCTTCATGAGCAGATACCTTCAGGAGATCGGATTGCTCTCAGAGACAGAAGCAGGTGTGATCCTGATGATCCAGCCGGCTGTACAGGTAGTATTCACCCTGATATCGGGCAGACTCTCCGATAAGATGGATAAACGTGTGCTGCCCACATTGGGAATGATCATTCTGTGCATAGGGCTTGTAGTCCTTTGGTCCGTAACGGATGTGGAGATCGATTATCCGATGATTTATGTCGCATCCGCGATATTAGGTGCAGGATTCGGAATATTCTCGGCACCCAATACCAACGCGGTCATGTCATACGTGAAAAAGGAACAATACAATGATGCATCAGGCATGATATCGATATTCAGAGAGATAGGTATGGTCGTCTCCATGGCCATGGCCGCTTGTATGATATCCATATTCATGGGTACAGAAACGATAATAACACCAGATACATACGGTGCATTCATAGATGTCCTGAAGACCGCATGGATAGTGTGCATAATCTTCAACATTGTCGGATGCATCTTCTCGATGTTCCGCGGAAAGAATACAATTGAGTGAACAGGTGTGTAAATGTTGTTCAAAAAAGATAATTCTGTACCTGCACAGATCAAGGCCGTAAAACTGGAATCCTGGTATTCCGAACTTGATGATCAAACGAAGATTAAACTGTCCAGATATCTTGAAGAATCCGATACCTGTTCAAAATTCGATTTCTTCGTCAGCATGATCAGAAAGGCTCTCGCTGATGATAATCCGAAATTTGCCGTCATATTATGCGAACAGACATATGAGGAATGCGAACTGACAGATTATCAGATGTTCATCGTCAACGAGGATCTGATAGATGCATACATCGGAGCATCCAGATATGATGATGCTAAAGCCGCATGTCTCACCAATCTTGAACTTTACAGTAAAGTAAAAGAGGACGTCCTTTCTGCAAATAACGGCAAACTTCCAGAGAAACTCAATTTCAGGAACAGATACATCGACATCATAGTCGGCATCGATTCGTCGTATGACCTTGCATTTGAAACACTTGAGAAATACAATGAAATGGGGCTCATCGACGATGAAGAACTGAAATACAGGGTCAACAGTCTCAAAACACACAGACTTCAGAGAGTGTTCGACGGCATTTATTCGTACAAACCGAAGGATAATTAAAGCAAAGATCTCCATCCCAGGCACGGGATTACATCAACCATGGGCTCTTCGTAAGGATGTACTTCTTCTATCACATGAAGTACAGTCTTCAACTGTTCCCTCCTAACGATGAACTCTATCCTCTTCTCATCGACAGTTTCGATTTCACCGATTGTGCCGGAATAGGGCTTCGACCCAAGTTCCGGAATCCATGTGCCTTTCGCATCTGATATCGAAAAACATCTCCTATAACCGCGATAGAACGGTTCTGTCACATCTGTGATCCTGTCCATCAACTCTTCGGAGAATTCAGCGGGAATGTATACGATTATCTTGTAGGCTTCTTCGGACATTTTGCTTCCCTGTAATCAATCGATTTTATGAGCTGTTTTGATTTCGTATCCAGCCATTTGGTGGCTGCATATGCGCCGATGAAGGGTATCGGCGGTGTAATGTATATCATGCCTCCGATCAGACCTGCGATCTTCTTAACATCGCTGATGGAGTTCATTTTCTTGATCAATGGATTGTCATCATCTGGCTCTAACTTTCTTCTCAATGATGAGAGCAGCATCTTCTGTGCACCGTAAACCACCTGTATACTCCATTGCACCTGTGTTATAACCGGTGCAGGCACACCGCACGGTATCGTTGTTTTATGGATCACCGCCTTTCTGAAATCCTCAGCAGTCTCGCCTTCGAATTCTGTCCAATTATAACCAGTGGTGAAACATGAATGTGCATCGCTGCCTGAAAAAGCGGCCCATCTTCTCGGATTCTTCACGAATTCGAGCTGTGCTCTGCTGTTGGTATATCTGTCGATGTGCCCGCCGTTTATTACCTCTATGCCATCCAGATCCAGACTTCTTATCCTTTCTCTGAGACATGGCACATAGAAGCTAAATGGGTGCGGTGCAACGGCAAGACCTCCTTGTGATCTGATCTCGTCCAATGTCTCTTCGATCGACATCTTAGGTTTGATGCGTTCTTCGATGAAATATGCCAGTACTTCACCGTCGGCTGTTGTCACTTCTTCACCTTTCACTACCTCAAAATCATCATACTGCTTCGCATATTCATATGCGATATGCGCGCCTTTGACGACATCATGATCGGTGATGCATAACACCTTCATACCGTTCTTTCTGGCTCTTTCAACCTGCTCCTCAGGCCTTGTAACAGATTCAGGAAATCTCAAAGCTTTGTAGTTGGATACACCTGAGAAAAAAGTATGAACATGTGTGTCAACCTTTGACAACATGATTGATTATCTCCTCTCTTATATATAAAGACATCAAAAACAGTCAACTGGGTCTTTGATGTATGCGGCCGGATCAGTCCTTTCCGCTTGCAGTTGGATCCGCATAGTAATATTCCCCGGCGGACTTCTGCTCTCTGTCCAACCTTGAATCGGGCTTGTTGATTCTGGGTCTGTGAGATTCCGCATCTCTTCTGAATGTTATGTCCACTGCCTTCAGGAATCTGTTCATTCCTTCTCTCATGTCGAATGGTCCGTCCGCGACACCGTTATGTCCAGGTTCCCCTCCGAATACCATCATTGAATCAGACACCATATCCAAGAAATACATGTCATGGTCGATGACCAATCCGGATTTTCCGGATTTCTCCATCATCCTTCTTATCGTTCTCGCTGCGTTCATTCTCTGATTGGAATCAAGGTATGCCGAAGGTTCATCTATCAAGTATATGTCGGCCTCCTCAGCGAGACACATCGTTATCGCGACACGCTGCAGTTCTCCGCCTGACAGATTCTTCACTTCCTTATCCAACAGATATTTTATTGAAAGTGGTTCGATGACCTCTGTCTGGAAGAATCCCGATTCGATCATTTCGAAATTAGATGTGTAAAGAAGATCTCTGACCGTGCCTTCGAAATCAGCTGAGATGTATTGCGGTTTGTATGACACTTTGAGCAGTGTATCCAATTTTCCCTCATCAGCTTCCATGACGCCTGCAAGTATCTTGACGAATGTCGTCTTACCTGTACCGTTTGGTCCTACCACACCGACAGTCTCTCCTATCTTGATGGAACCCGGATTCACGCTCATTTTGAATTGGCCGAGATCCTTCCTGATGCTGTCGAATTCCACCAAACTCGCAGTGTTCCAATCGCCTCTTGGAGGTGTTGCGAAGAACTCGACAGGTCTGTCGCGGAATCTGATGTTCTCTTCGGGAAGATATCCGTCAAGGTAGACGTTGATCGCAGTCCTCACCTGACGTGCCATCGTGAATACTCCGTATGCTCCCTCTGTACCGTATACAACGTTCACATTGTCCGCAAGGAAATCAAGGATTGCAAGATCGTGCTCGATGACGATTACCTGTTTCGTCGCTGACAATGCTTTAATCTGCCTCGCCATCTTGACCCTCTGATAGATATCGAGATATGATGACGGTTCATCGAAGAAGTAGACATCCACGTCCTTCATCATTGTAGCTGCAATGGCAAGACGCTGCAATTCTCCTCCGGAAAGTTTGTCCAACGGTCTGTCGAGGACGTCCGTGAGGTCGTATTCTTTTGCAGCCTCTTCAACGGTCATCCTCTCCTGGACCTTCGAAAGGAGATCCTTGACGACACCTTTCACCTGCGAAGGGAGTTTGTCCACATACTGCGGTTTCATCGCGGTCTTTATCTTTCCTTCATAAACGGATTTGAGATAATCGTGCATCTCGGTCCCTGCGAAATACTGCAGGACCTCCTCTTTCGAGGGAGGATCGTTGTACCTTCCCAGATTGGGAATCTCGATACCAGACAGCATCTTTATCGCTGTGGATTTACCGATTCCGTTGGGTCCGAGGATACCTGTGACTAATCCTTTTTTGGGGACAGGCAGCCTGTAGAGACGGAATGTATTCTCTCCGTACTGGTGCACCATCTCTGATTTCAATTCATCAGCGAGACCTATGATCCTTATCGCATCGAACTGACATTTATTGACGCATATTCCGCATCCGGCACAGAGCGTCTCGGAAATTATCGGTTTGCCCTTCTCGCCTCTCGTGATACAGTCAACACCGGTCCTCATAAGAGGACAGAAATTGAAACATTCCTCGTTACATTTCTTGTTCTGACATCTGTCACGTATGACGGCGGCTATTCGCATGATTCAGTCTATATTGACTATATTTATAAGGATTGAGGGGGAATGAAACTGTCGCGGATCGTGCTGAGTATATATACTCATATATATGCGGATGATGATTTGTTATCATGGCAAAAGAAAAACTTCCGTTATTTGTTGCTGTACTCGGCATCATATATCTTCTGATTGCCATTTTGTTGATCGCCGCAGGAGCCATATCTTGTGCAATGGCCAACAGCTGCGATCTGTACAACATGGGGTTGTCGGAAGATGTCATCAGACAGATCGAAGATCTGCTCAGAGAATCAGGTATGTCATTCGCTAACCTCATCACAACATTCGGTGTTACCTATATCGTACTTGGATGTATCTACGGTATCGCATCCGCCGGATTCTTCAAAGGATGGTGGTTCATGTGGTATCTCGGAGTTATCCTCAATGCGTTGACTATGATCCTCGCTATCGTCGGATTGTGTAAAATCGTAGATGCGACCGGGATCATACAGGTCGTCATATCACTGATACTGCTCCTGTACCTGTTCAAACCGAATGTCAAGAAGTATTTCCTCAATCGCTGAAAACGATATCCGGTGTCCTTAACGACACCGGATATCCAATCAAATTTGCTGTCTTTAACTTGAGTATATAAATTATTTATATACGGACATTAATCGAAACGATCGATTGTATAATCAATAAAAGGTGTTGACGGATGACAAAGACAAATCTCTATGATAAGAAACTGTACATCAACAGAGAAATGTCATGGCTTCAATTCAACAGAAGATGTCTGGATGAGGCCAATGATACTAAGAACCTCATACTTGACAGAGCCAAATTCCTTGCGATATGTTATTCCAATATGGATGAATTCTTCATGATCCGTGTTCCGGGCCTCATTCAGCAAAATAAGACCGGATCAAACAACAACTATCCTGATTCCAATACACCCAATCTTCTTGATGAGATCAGAAATGAGGTATTCAATATAACATGCGATTACGAGCTCGCATGGAAGAAGATAAAAAAAGGATTGATGAAAGAGAACATCAACATCAAATCCGTCGATGAACTGACCAGTAAACAGAAGGATTGGATCTGTGATTTCTATGATACCAAGGTGCATCCTCTCCTTACGCCGTTGGCATTAGATGTATCGCATCCGTTCCCTTTCATATCCAACAACTCATTGAATCTCGCATTCAGATTAAAAAAGGATTCAACGATAGTGTATGCAAGATTGAAAGTCCCGATACCTTTGTTCAACAGATTCATCAAAGTACCTTCCAAGGATTCATGCGATTTTGTTCTCATCGAGGATATAATAAAATATTCGGCTGAGAAACTATTCCCCGGCCTGAAGGTCTTGGGTGCATTCACATTCAGTGTTACCAGGAATGCAGATGTTGTGGTCACCATCGATGAGGCATGCGATCTCATGTCAGCTGTCGAGGACAGCATCGAAGGACGCGCCTCCGGAACGCCTGTCGTGATGTATGTGGATGCTTCGATGCCGAAGAACATGATCTCCTTGTTCGGTAAGAATCTCGGTCTGAGCTCTGATCAAATCATAACTTCGAAGATGCCGCTCTCTCTGTCAAGTCTGTGGGAGATAGCAAATCTTGATTATCCGGGACTGAAGGAACCGGCATTGACACCGTACATCCCTCCTGAATTCAATGAAGAGAAGGATATCTTCGAGACCATCAGGAAGAAGGACAGGATCCTGTATCATCCGTATGAATCATTCAGCACTGTCGTCAGACTTCTGAATGAATCGTCTACCGATCCGAATGTCAGAAGCATAAAGATATGTCTTTACAGAATCGGAAGGAATGAATCAATCATCAATGCACTCTCGGAAGCAAGACAGAACGGCAAATCAGTCTCAGTGCTTATGGAGCTCCGTGCCAAATTCGATGAAGAAAGAAACATCCAATGGGCCAAAGAATTAGAGAGCATAGGCGTCCATGTAGTATACGGACCTGTGAATCTCAAAGTCCACTCCAAACTGCTCCAGATAGTAAGATTGGAGAATAACAAACTCGTAAGATATACACATATGAGCTCCGGCAATTACAATGTCACTACTGCAAAAGAATACAGCGACATCTCATTCCTTACCGCCAACCAGGAAATAGGTGAAGATGTCGGAGAACTGTTCAACACATTGACGGGATTCTTCCACAAAAGGGATTACAAACATCTACTTGTTGCACCGGTGACATTGAAAAATGCTCTTATCGACAAGATAAAACGTGAGATCGTTAACCAGAAACAACACAAGAACGGCCATATAGTCATCAAGGCCAACGGCCTTATCGATTCCGATATCATAGCCACATTGTATATGGCATCGATGGAAGGTGTGAAGATCGAACTGAACATCAGAGGTCTTTGCTGTCTACGTCCCGGTATCAAAGGCATATCTGACAACATCACTGTCATCAGTATCGTGGACAGATTCCTTGAACATTCGAGGATATATTATTTCGAAAACAACGGAAACCCGGAGATGTATATGGGTTCATCCGATATGATGCCCAGAAATCTCATCGCCAGGGTGGAGACCCTGTTCCCGGTATTGGATAAGAAGATGATGAAATGCATCTACGACAACATTCTGATGATCCATTTCGCTGATAATGTCAAAGCCAAGGCACTTCAGCCTGACGGCAGTTACAAACATGTTTCCAGAAGAGGCAGAAAACCGTTGCGCTCACAACAATGGTTCATTGACAACAGAGGAAAATGGCATGAGCAGTGAGAAGATCGTCGGTTTCATCGACATCGGCACCAACTCCATCCACCTCCTCGTAGTTAATTTCATTGAGAATACAGTCGGAGTAGAAATAGCACGTGAGAAAGAGACCGTTCGCATAGGCAGAAGTCTCTATGCAGACGGTATGATTGATCGTGATGCGATCTCCAAGGCCCAGATTGTAGTCAGACGTTTCACTGAGTATGCGAAGAAGCACGGTGCTACAGAGATCTATGCATTCGCAACATGTGCAACGCGTGAAGCAGAGAACAGAGATGAACTTCTCAAGGCGTTGGGCTGCGACGGATTGGATATCAGGGTCATTTCGGGAGAGGAAGAGGCCAGACTCATCAGATTGGGTGTTCTCGGTCAGACGGCTCCGGAAGAAAGAACTCTCCTCATAGACATAGGCGGAGGAAGCACTGAGATGTCTGTCTCAAAAGGTAAGGATATCCTCTTTATCGCCAGTCTCCCCATGGGCGCAATAAGATTTGCTTATGGCAATCCGTTCGATCCTGCCAGAGCCATAGAGAAAGATGAATATGATTCATACCAACGGGATGTGGATATCAAATCCTATTCTGTTATAAGAAAGATCAAAGAGATAGGATTCGACCGTGTGATCGGTTCATCCGGCACATTTGAGACTTTGGGAGAGATATGTGGATGCGGAAAGAAGGATGAAATGCCCGTCATCACACTTTCTTCCGTTTCATCTGTGATGGAAAAACTTCGCAATATGGATCTCAAACATCGTCTGAAGTATCCTAAATTGAATGAATCACGTGCGGATATCATCATAGCCGGCGGTGCCATCGCAGAAGAACTGATGGCCCTTCTCGACATAAATGAGATGTTCATCAGCCATTCCGGACTGAAAGAAGGTATGAAAGTAGATTATCGCATAAACCACGGCATCATAAACATCAATGTCAGAGATTCGTCTGTCAATGAATTATGTGCAAAATGCAGATGCGATGTCGGACATTCAATATTCACAAAATCCATTTCGATGAAGATATTTGATAGGATGAGCGAGTTGGGCCTTCATGATATCAATCCCAACCTGTGCTCATTGTTAGGTTATGCCGCACAGATGCATGATATCGGCGAATTCATCTCGTACGACAAACACCAATTGAATTCATATAATATCATAGTGAATTCCAACCTTCTTGGATTCAATGACGATGAATTGATGATGATGGCAATAATGGCCAGATACCATCACAAAAAAATTCCGTCATCCGCAGACCCTGTCTTTCTCAAACTAAGGACCGTGACACCGTTGGAAATGAGGCAATGTATCTGCATCCTGCGTATGGCGGATGCATTAGACAGACACAGATCCCAGGTCGTAAAATACGTGGATCTCTCCGTTGAGAACAACAAACTGCTGGTGAACATAACGTCTGACAATAACATAGATATGGAGATATGGAAACTTGAGAAATCCTCAAAAGATTTCAGAGCACTTTTCGGTATCGACATGATGATTAACGGAAACAGTTCCGATTCTGAAAATGATGACTGAGAAGGTTACTTAGCCATTAATATACATAAACAAATTCTGAATTATGGCAGGCATAATAGACAAATCGACCAGTATAGATCTGATACAGCTGCAGCATAAACTGTATGCTGAGAACAAACCGACGCTGCTCCTGATAGAGGGTGCAGGCGGATCGATATCGGCTGAAATCATCAATGAATTCATAGCCTGTCTCGAACCCAGAGGTGTGGAATATCACCATTTCAATCCATCTAACTGTCCGGAAAACATACTCTATTACATGAAGAACACCCCTATGAAGGGAAAATTCGTCATCTATGACAGAAGTTGGTACAGCAAGGTCATAGACAATATCGACAAAATCAACAGAGTAATCATTGACAGCATCAATATCTTCGAGAAATATCTCATCGACAACGGTGTTCTGCTCGTAAAAGTCTACCTCAATTTCAATGAGAAGAAACTGGACAAATATCTGAAGACGTACCCCAAACCGGCAATGAACAAATGCGGTTTCCTCGGTGATGATGAGTCCGACTACTCAAAATACTCACTTGACAGAAAAGAGATCGCAAATTTGATCGATGATACCGATCTATCCAACACAAGATGGGACAGGATAGACGTAGGTGATTTTGAAAAGACCATAAACGAACTTGTCAAGACAGTGATCTCAAGAATCAAGAGAAAACTCGATGACCCTTATGTTCCCGCAAAACGTGAGATGAAGTTCATATACAAGAATCCGAGGGATGACGTTGACCTTACACGCACGATATCCAAAGAAGAATACAATAAGAAACTGACCAAACTTCAGACGGAACTTGCAAAACTCCAATGCAAACTGGTGAACAGCGGGAGATCATTGGTACTTGGATTCGAAGGATGGGATGCTGCCGGTAAAGGCGGTGCTATCAAGAGGATAACGCAGGCGTTGAACCCGCGCGGGTTCAGAGCAATACCCGTTCCCGCACCTACCAAGGAAGAACTTGCGCACACCCACTTATGGAGATTTGCCATCAACGTTCCTGAACCGGGACACATAGCGATATTCGACCGCACATGGTACGGAAGAATGCTGGTCGAACCGATAGAATCATTGATTGATGAAGTGACGTATTCACGCGCCGCAGAAGAGATCAACCTGTTCGAATATTCATTAGTGGATACCGGCTCTATCGTGATAAAATTCTGGATCGATATATCCAATGAAGAACAGGCGAAACGTTTCAACGAGAGACAGGAAAATAAACTGAAACAATGGAAGATCACTGATGAGGATTGGCGTAACCGTGAAAAATGGGATGTGTATGAGAAATATGTCGATGACATGATGCTTACGACCAACACACCGTATGCACCGTGGTATGCGATATCAGGCCAGGATAAAAGATACGCAAGAATAGAGATACTGCAGATAATAGTAGATACATTGAAGAAAGAACTGAAATGATCGGTCGCTTCGTATCATACTCTTCGCATTACTCTGCGCCATATAGTATTTAATCTACGATACGATGGGCAATCATGGACATATTGGCCCCTGCCGGTTCACCTGAAGGTCTCGTGGCTGCTATAAAAGGCGGATGCGATGCAGTATACCTTGCAGGGAAGAATTTCGGTGCAAGAGCATTCGCCAGCAACTTTACGGATGCTGAACTTGAAGGCGCGATAAAATATGCACATGAGAACGGTGTCAAGGTCAACGTTACGGTCAATACACTGATAAAGAACAGTGAAATGGCCGATGCCGTTCAGTTCGTTCAATTCCTTAAGGACATAGGTGCAGACGCTGTCATAATCCAGGATATCGGACTTTTGAAAGCCATAGAACATATACCGATCAAAAAACATGCATCTACTCAGATGGCGATACATTCCAAAGAAGGGATAAAATGGTGTGCCGAGAACGGCATTGACAGGGTTATACTGGCAAGAGAGCTCACATTGGAGGAGATCGAGGACATCGTAAAAGATTCTCCCATCGAGACCGAGGTATTCGTACAAGGTGCGATGTGCTATTGTCAGTCCGGAGGTTGTCTCTTCTCCAGCATCGTAGGTGGAAGAAGCGGGAACCGCGGTGAATGTGCACAACCATGCAGAAAAAGATATGAAACCGAAGACAGGAGCGGTTATCTTCTGAGCAATGCGGATATGTACTGCATCGATTATCTCAAAAAATTAGAATCCATCGGAGTAACGTGTGTCAAGATTGAAGGAAGAATGAGGAGCGAAGCCTATGCATATCTGGCATCCAGAGCCTATTCCCTTGCGAACAGAGATCCTGAGAATGAAGAACTTCAGAGGACTACGGATCTTCTCAAAACTGTGTTCAACAGAGGATTCTGCCACGGATATATGGACGGGGTATCGTCCCTTGTACAATCAACATATCCGGATAACAGAGGTATGTTCATCAAACAGGTGAAGATCAAGGACAGAAAATTCTCGATCGATGGTACGGATCTCCATCAGAACGATGGCATATCACTTTTCGACGGAGATATGAAAGTAGGTGGATTCAAGATACTTACTGACAAGAAAGAGGTCACATCTCCATTCAAGATCGCTGACGGCAAATATGACATCTACAGAACATACGATCCGCGCATTGATGTTGTTAAGAATCTTGTCGGCAAACCTCCGAAATTCACAGGCACTACTAAACATTCCGTCGTCAAGGTTAACATCCCGAGAGTGGAACGCAGTGTACCGAAAGCTAAACTCTCATTCTATGTCTCATCGCTCAAAATACTTGAAGCAGTGATTGAGTATGCAGACCGCATCTATTACGATGGTGCTGATTTTAATGAAGCATACAGGATGTGTACCGATAAGAATGTCGAATGCGTCTGCTATCTTCCGAGATTCTCTCTTCAGGAATCTATTCCTGAAGATATGAATGTGCCAGTCATGACACATAATATGGGACAGATGCATGCAGCCTTCGGACACAGGATCTACGGAAGCTATCATATGAATGCATTCAATTCCCTGTTCCCAAACACGATGGAACAGATTACACTGTCTGTGGAATTGTCCAAAGTTGAGATCAAAGATCTGGTATCAAGATTCGAAGGGAAGGTCGAAGTGATGGTATTCGGACGCCTGGAACTCATGGTGACACGTGACCCGCATCTCAAGAACGGTTCGATCAAGGACGAAAAAGGATACATATTCCCCACGTACCGTGACAGGAACGGATATGCACACATTCTGAACTCCTCGGATCTGATGCTAATCAAGAACATCGATGATCTGGAACGTTGCGGTGTCAACTCGTTCGGGATCGATCTCAGGAAACGTCCGATCGAATTAGCTAAGCTTGTCGCCGAATCATTCTCTGACCGCAACCAATCAAAATTGGAAGAGATCAAAAGAATGTGCGGTGGCACATTGAATTCAGGACACTATCTGCGCGGTGTCTGATCCGCCGTTAGTCTACATGTAGCTTTTCTGTTATATACGCAAAATAAGAACTCTTTGCATCCATGATCAAAGATAAACGCGGAGAAGGCGGATTCATGGAAGCCATCGCAGCAATGATGGTCGTAATCGTTGCATTGACTGCATTCCTGGGGATGCTGTCATACTCCGACCTTTCGAATGAAAAAGAAGATGCAGAGATCGATTATCATTTTCTAAATGAACTTTCAGTCGTTGACGGAAAGATCACTGGAGACATAACCGACAAATTATGTTCGATATGTGAAAAGAAAGACCTTTCAAAGATGAAACTTGATGTGAAACTTCTCGGCCCTGTATATTATGACACAATATCATTCGAATACGGTGAAGAAATAACTGATCATCCGTCGTATTCCAACGGCACGATTCGCATATTGTCTAATGACGGAAGGTCGCTCGTAGCTACTTATGAGGTGGTGATCTTCCAATGATAAAGAACAAAAAAGGAATGATCGCAATAATGGATGCGCTTGTATTCCTTGTAATAATGACAATTGTAGCCACAACGATCTTTTCATACTCTGCATTCGAACAGCATAACGAACCGATGGCCAAATCGGTATGTGATGAATTATTCTCCATCAATCTGGAAGCCGGTGACCTTTATGATACGGATGATACGACGACTTACCCGATATCCGTACTTATCGCTGCCAATTTGAATACAGGAAATGATGAGAGGGTGGAGACCCTTATCAAGAACATCATGGACGGATTGGTCCCCGAAGTATACGGGTATTCGATCTCGATATCATTGAATGAACATATCATCATAGCAGAAAGAAATGCGACAAGAGAGATGACGTCCGAATACACTGGACATATCGATGTCGCACATACCAACGGACTTGATGTGGATGTGATTGTGTTCTAAGCATCCGGCCACATCTCGTGGGCCATATCCCTCATCTTATATTTCAGAATCTTTCCGGCAGCATTCATCGGAAAACTGTCAACGAACGCGATGTATTTCGGTGTCTTGTACCAGGCTATCTGGCCTTTACAGAAATCGAGGACATCCTGTTCGCTCAGATCCGAATCCTCATCTTTTATTATGAACGCTCCGGGCTGCTCACCGTATTTATCACTCGGAACACCGATGACCTGCACATCTTTGATACCTGGGCAGCGATAGAGGAAATCCTCCACTTCCTTAGGATAGATGTTTTCTCCGCCGCGGATGATCATATCCTTGATCCTTCCGGTGACATAGAAATAACCTTCCGAATCCCTGTATCCCAGATCGCCTGAGTGAAGATATCCGTTCTCATCGATGGTCTTCGCTGTCTCCTCAGGCATCTTGTAGTAGCCTTTCATGACATTGTATCCCTTACAGCAGAATTCTCCGATCTTGCCGTCGGGACAGAATTCGCCAGTCTCCGGGTCGATGATGACGACATCTATCCCCGGGAGTTTCTTTCCGACCGAGGAACACTTCTTCTCGATCGATGGCTCATCATATCTGGTCTGTGTCATTCCAGGGGATGCTTCGGTCAATCCGTAGACGATCGTTATCTCCTTCATGTTCATCTTTTCAACGACTTCTTCCATGGATTTGATCGGACACGGAGAACCAGCCATTATACCTGTCCTCAGTGAAGAGAAATCGAATTTATTGAAGAGTTTGTGATTCAAGATATTGATGAACATCGTCGGGACACCGTACACGGATGTGCACTTCTCCTCCTCTATGGACATCATAACATTGATCGGATTGAACACTTCACTGACGACCATTGTGACACAGTGATTGATGCATGCCATGACTCCGAGCACACATCCGAAACAATGGAACAACGGGACATTCAATGACAGACGGTCATTGGAATCGTAATTCATATTCGCTCCGAGCCAGTATCCGTCATTGGCTATGTTGTGGTGAGTGAGCATGACACCTTTGGGGAATCCGGTGGTCCCGGATGTGTATTGCATCATGACCACATCATGAACATCCACTTCCCTCTGTCTTTTAATGTATTCATCATCATCGACCTCTACGGCCAACGTCTTCACTTCGTTTATGGAATACATTCCGCGGTGTTTCTCCGGCCCCAGAAATACGACTCTCTTCAGATTGGGATATTTCTCTGAATGGAAATTATCTCTGGGCTGCACTCTCAGTTCCGGCACGAGATTATACACTGTCTCCACATAATCGGTGTCCCTTACACCATTGATCAGGAACAGGTTCTCCATATCGGATTGTTTCATCACGTAATCCAATTCAGCCGACTGATAGTTGGTATTGATGGTGAGAAGGATCGCACCTATCTTCGCTGAAGCGAACATCAATGTTATCCAATCGGGGACATTGGTGGCCCAGATGGCGATCTTCTCTCCCTTCTCAACACCCATAGCAATAAGACCTTTCGCAATACGGTCCACTTCAACACCGAACTCCTTCCAGGAAAGACGGTAATCTCTGTCGACATAGACCAGCGCATCATTGTCCGGATGCTCCGCGATACATTTGTCCAGAAGATCCCCCAGCCTCTCATCGCTTGTGGGATTGTCTCTCGGTATGCACGGCATGCGATCATCTCATTCAGGAGTGTACAGGACTGCAAGTATCTCAGCAGGGCCGTCGATCGCTCCCACATAGTGTGATGCAACGGTGTTGTAGTATGCACTGTCCCCTGTTTCAAGGATGTATTCCTGTTTTCCGTATTTCAGGAGGACTTTTCCGGATATGACGACGATAAATTCCTCACCCTCGTGGTTGGTGGTCTCCTTGTTCTCATCCTCTTCCATACGGATGAAGAGGGGATCCATGTGTCTGTCGGTCTTACCTTTCCCGAGCGAATAATAATGATAATGTCCTTTGGCCCCTTCCTTTGCATACATGGATGTCTCCTCATCCCTCTTATGACATCTGGATATGAGCGGATCTGGAACGAATTGATCATCCATGAATGTACCGACCCTCTGGCCGAGTGCACGTGAGAGTTTGATCATATCGCCAACAGGCGGGTATACGATTCCGTCTTCGATCTGAATAAGAAAATCCAACGGCAATGAAGCGTTCATAGCAAGCTGTTCCTGTGTCAGGCCGAGCTGCTCCCTGTACTTCTTCACTCTTTTTCCCACTTTGTTGGTATCTGCCATCTATTCTGCACCTGTTGTTCTGATTGCGCAATCCCTTATAAATATGCGCTACAGGCGCGCGCACAGGCACAGACTGACGGACTGTTCAGATTTTATATGATAACGGAATACGAAAATTGCATGCCATTCGCAGAGATAAACGGTGCAAAGATCAACTACATCGAATCCGGTGAAGGAGAACCGGTATTGCTCATTACAGGATTCGGCGGAGACATCAATTTCTTCCATTCGCTCATTCCTGCATTGGCTGATGATTACAGGGTGATCGCATTCGAACCCAGAGGTTCAGGTCAGACTGTTTGCGGTAACGATTTCACATATCAGACACTGACAGATGATGTGGATGCGTTGATGGCTCACCTCAACATTCAGAAATTCCATCTTCTCGGATGGTCCCTTGGCAGCCAGATTGCCATGGAATATGCCATACAACATCAGGATAAGTTGCTGTCACTGGCACTTGTATCAGCGTATATGCATGCTCCAGCAAGATCATCATACATGATGAATAAGATAATCGACATCTGCGTTGAACATAAACTGCCTGCAGAATACATCTGCAGTATGACCAATTCCTTCTGTTTCACTGAAGACTACTTCAATTCCAAAAGAGAAAAAGGACAATGTGTGAGATCATACAACGATTCTACTCCTGAAAAACTGAAACAACAGATGAAGTGTTTAGACTCATTCGATCTTCGTAACAGAATGAATATTGTTAAAGTGCCAGTAATGTCAATACATGGGTTAGACGATATCATGGTAGAACCGAAGATGGGCGATGCGATTGTCTCTGAGGTGCCTCATGCGAAGGTGCTGCGCATACCATCCGTAGGGCATGTGATACACCCATCCCTGTATGCACAACAATACAAAGAATTCCTTGATGAGAACTCAAAGCATTGATCTTCTCTTTATTCTTGCATCTTCAATGAGTTTGGGAATTCTGGATTTAATTATCTTTGTGCACGGCCACGTATCATCCATATATTCCAGATCAGGGAGAATGTCATGTCCTTCATTGACTATCGAAAGATACACGCGGCTCATGAACATCGACACCATATACGGAAAATCATTACATATTTCGGGTCTCCCCTGCCAGATTTTGCATTTATTGTCATCACTCAGGAACGCACATGGGTTAGTCTTTCTGAACAGCCATTTGTTCTCAGATTCGTCCCTGTCGAGATAATTCATGACAAAGGTCAACGGATCCGTACCCATGAACTCGGAAATCCTCTCCACTTCCTCATCACGCACTGTTATGAACGGCTGATGGCAGCACTTTCCGCACATCTCGCACGGAGAACAATCCTTGAGAGACTGACAGGCATCATATGCCAGATCAAGATCCCTCAGCATATCGGGTGGAATCTCATCCAATCCTTCAAGGATGTATTTTCCGCGGTACAATACCATCCTATCACTTTACAAGGAGATAAAGTCCGTAGATGAAACCGATGGTCGACAACACTCCGGTGATGGCAGTGAGTATCATTATCATCTTCTTATGCTTGGGGGAATAATCATCGGTTATTCTGACAAGTGTTAATGAATAACTGCTTGTGAACATACCGATGGCTCCGCAGACCACTCCGAATATCCCGAATCCCATTGCGCCGGTGATAACGGAAGCTACGCTGACTACAAGCGAAATGTACATGAAAATTACAACTTTCTCAGCTCTGCCTATGTTACTTTTTTTACATTTTTTATTAAGTTGCCAATCACATTTCTCACAGAAGATCGTACCCTCTGGATTTTCATGACCGCATTTTGGACAAATCATAACGGTAAATGACTATTATAGCATAAATACTGCTCGAATTGACTTGACCTAATGCCTGGAATGCTCTACTTTTAATTCTTATTCAAAAAATTGACATGCGATAATGTTGACCATCTGTTTGTTGATTGATGATTAGTCTGTTTTATGATTAGTATATTCTATTGAAAATTTCACGTAAAAGCACGTGAAATTTTCAGTATCATATTATCAGAAGGTCATTCGATTATGAATTCTGCCTCTATCCTTGAACGGATCTCTCCGAATCTGGTCCTCTCTTCTACGGTTCTGATTGATGGACATGTCATACGATCAAACAATTGACGCAGTTCATTTTCAGTGAAATAATGATACATTATCCCGTTACCTCTGATCACCGTACTGCTATCGATGCGCTCTCCCTTATCAGAACGCATATCTTCCGATGAGAATACTTTGATTAAAATATGCGATCCTTTCCTGAGAACCCTTACGATCTCACATACCGCTTTGATGCGTTCGTCACCATTGAGATGTTCAAGCACATGGAACATTACTGCACCGTCAAATGTTTCGTCATCGAATGGCAACTTTGTTGCACTGGCACATACATATTCAGATTCGCTGTCGATCCTTCTGCACATCTCGATCGCCGATTGTGAAAAGTCCACACCGGTGACCTTCATCCCCGAACTCTTCAATGCAACAGAGGTCTTCCCGTTCCCGCATCCTACCTCGAGGATGTGCGACCCTTCTGTAAAAGGCACAGTGATATCCGTCATTCCTCTCCATGGCCTGTTGTTAGAATGATAGAATGACTCCCAGGCATCGGATTGTTCCATATTCTTCGGATTGTAAACACTGTTTATTAATACTCTGTCAGCGATTGCTGAATCATGGGAGAACAAGAAGAAGTGGTCGCTAAATTGCGAAAGATCCCGTCCATCAGCGAGAAATGCTGTGTCGGGCTTTATCTCTTGGGAATAAGAGATATCGAAGACCTGAAGGGAAAGGATCCGGATGAGATGTATGAGGCGCTCACAAACAGAAAGGACTTCTATGCTGAACCATGCATGCAGAAGATGATCAAGATCGCAGTCGGCCTTGTCAACAAGGGTGCCGTCAAACCTTGAATCTTTCTTCCATCAGCATCAGCCATGAGTAAAACAATTCAATGATGTGTGCAGTGAGTACGATGAAGGTATCCAACGGACCCTTCATCATCCTGCCGACCCTCATCCTGACGGTTATATCGCCTATCGATATGGATTCTGTACGGTCCGAGATACAATTATTGTGGGCTGTTAGATTCCTCAACACGATTATCTTATCCCACTCATTGAACACATCCTCGGAGAACAATCCGATATCCATGCAGGATTCGCAGAGGTTCCGCAGATAAAGGTGGCTTCCCTTCTTCAATGTCGCTTCCTTCAATCCTGATCCAGGGTACAATTTCAACATGTCCTTCATCGATTTTTCAATTGCTGACACAATATCGATGAACATGTCCTTCGTAACTATCAACATCCTCTCTGAATTTTCTGTTTCGAACGCCTTGTCTTTGAATGCCTGCTCATAGAATGTGAGGATCTCCTCTGTTATCTTGACACGGTTGTGGATATTCCAAAAGATCATCTTGCGCGGATCGGTCTCCGTCTTGGCGACGTTCATATCAACGGATTCGGCATGCTCCCTGCATACGGCGGACAGCTGAATGATCTCGGTCAGAATCTCCATGCAGCCTGATTATTCGTGCTGTTAATAACCGTTTGCGCGCGCATGCGCAATACGGTTTATATAGGGAATCGCATGTGGGAACAGAGAATGTATCATGTTCTGGAATGAGAAGATGGAATGTATGCCGAAAAATGAGATCGGCAGGATGCAATATGACATGATAAAGAGACTTGTCTCTGATCTGTATGAAAACAACAGATTCTACCATGACAGGATGAGATCCGCGAATATACTGCCATCCGACATCAAATCTTTGGATGATGTCTCCAAACTTCCGTTCATGTACAAACAGGACCTGAGGGATAACTATCCGACGAAACTCTTCACTGCCAAACAGAAGGACATCGTCAGATATCATGTCTCATCAGGCACGTCAGGCAAACCCACACTAGTAGGATACACAAGGAACGACCTCGACTATTGGGCCGAATCCCTGGCGAGATCTCTTACATCAATCGGATTGACAGACAGGGACGTCATCCAGATCTCCTATGGTTACGGTCTGTTCTCAGGAGGATTGGGACTTCACTACGGTGCAGAAAAGATAGGTGCTACAGTTCTTCCGTCAAGCACAGGCAATACAGAACGTCAGATTGAGTTGATGATGGATCTCGACGTCACAGCGATCGCATGCACCCCATCCTACCTGATCCATATCGGAGAGGTCGCGGAGAAGATGGGTGTCAGTATCAAAAAAGATACGAAACTCAAGAAGGCCATCGTGGGTGCTGAACCTTGGACAATAGCTATGAGGGACAACATACAGAATAATCTCGGTGTCAAGGCATACGACGTATACGGAACATCAGAGATGGCCGGTCCGCTGTTCACTGAATGTGAAGAACAGAACGGGATACATCTGCAGTCCGATATGGTATATGCTGAGATCATAGATCCTGAGACGGAAGAAATACTGGGCCCTGGTGAGAAAGGAGAGATCGTAGTGACGATGCTCAGGAAAGAGGCATTGCCGATTGTCAGATTCAGAATCAAGGATCTCACATGCATAATGGAAGGAGACTGTCCGTGCGGAAGAACATCTCCGAGGATATCCAAGATCTCCGGAAGATCCGATGACATGCTCATCATCCGCGGAATCAATGTGTTCCCGTCGCAGATAGAACATATCCTTATGCAGATTCCCGAAGTCGGAAATCAGTATATGATCACGGTCGACAGGGTCGGAGCTCTTGACACGATGAAAGTTCAGGTGGAATTGAAACCTGAGGCGTTCAGCGATATGCTGGATGACATCCTGAAGATCAAAAAACACATTGAGGGAGATATGAAGAAAATACTCAATGTCGCAGTTAACGTTGAACTGATGAGTCCTGGTTCCCTGCCAAGATTCGAAGGAAAAGCAAAAAGGGTAATCGACAAGAGGGTGATATAAATGGACAACAAAATCATACAACTTTCAATATTCGTGAACAATGAACCTGGCAGTCTTTCGAAGATGGCCAAGATGGTGAGCGATCTGGGAATAGAACTCAGAGCATTCAACCTTGCGGAATCCGCAGGTTTCGGTGTCTTCAGAGCAATCGTCAAGGATCCTATTGATGCAAGTAAGAAACTCAAAGAGAGGAATATAATCGTCAAAACGACAGAACTTGTGGCCATAACGGTCGGCGGAGACGGAAGTTCTCAGGATATGATCCCGTGGCTGCAGCTTTATGATGTCACAAAGACACTCAGTGACGAGGGTATCAGTATAGAATACGGATATGCACACCCGATTAACGGAAAGCTCACGGTATTCCTGAGGGTGAGCGACGTGGATACTGCGATATCCTCCTTCGGGAAGAAGAAATACGCAATGCTCTCAATGAAGGATCTGTGAAAGAATGGGAAATCTGAATGTCGTAGTGGCAGGAAGCAATAACTTTGCTGATGCCGTCGGAAAGAAAGGGACTGTAACAGATATGACGTTCTTCGAGATTAAGAAGAACAATGATTCAGTCACCCTCATCGAACCGACGAAATATCCTGAAAAACTGTCATCCCTGTTCTATTCCGTCTCCATGGCTGAATACGCGATACTAGTCGTGGAGAAGATAGATAACTTCCTCGGTGAGACGATTGTAATGATCGATTCACTTAAACTTGACAAGGGGTGGATCGTACTGAGGAATTATATCCAGCCTGAACAACTCAAACCTCTGCTTGCAGGTACATCGCTCGAAAAATACGAATTGATCGAGGATGATCCCATCAAAACAAGGGAGATGCTGATCGATCTTGCATGCAACACGAAAAAGACGGCTGGCGAAGGGACATGCGGAACATGCCCAATCGATTCACACTTCAATGTGAAAGGTGTCGGAACCGTGGTTCTCGGTTCGGTCATCGACGGTTACTTCAAAGTACACGACAAAATGCAGATATTCCCACTGAAAAGAGAAGTCCTTCTGAAATCCATACAGAAACACGATATCGATGCACAGGACGGTATCAAAGGAGATCATGTCGGCCTTGCTCTGAGAGGCATTGAATCCGATGAACTCGACAGGGGTTTCGTAGCCACTACGGATCCGTCCGTCAAAATGGCAAGAAAAGTGAACACAAAAGCGACACTAGTTAAATTCTGGCCAGCAGCGATCAAAGAAGGCATGGTCATGCACATCGGACACTGGATGCAGATGGTCCCGTGCCGCGTGACCTCCGTAACAGATGATGGCGATTTCAGATCGCCAACGATAGAATTGGAGATGGAATCCGATATGATATACAAACCTGGTGACAAAGCGATAATGATGTACCTGGAAGGCGGTAAGCTGAGAGTTGTCGGTTCCTTCGGACTTGAGTGATAATTACGATACAGACGAATGTGATATGATGGCGTTCTGGAATGAGAAAATAGAAACGATGCCTGAGGAAGAACTGAAGGCTATGCAGCTTGAACTGTTGCAGAAACTTGTGAAGAACACATACAGAGATTCTGAATTCTACAGAAAAAGAATGGACGAGGCAGGTGTCAAACCGGAAGACATCAAGACTCTGGATGACATAAGGAAACTTCCGTTCATGAAGAAGACGGATCTCAGGGACAACTATCCTGACAAACTGTTCGTCAGACCTTATGATGAGCTGGTAAGGATCCATGTCTCATCAGGTACAACCGGAAAGCCCACTGTGGTAGGATATACCAAGAACGATCTGGAGAACTGGGCAGAATCCCTGGACAGGGGAATGACGTCATTCGGAATGACGAATAAGGATATGCTTCAGAACGCACACGGATACGGTCTGTTCACAGGCGGTATCGGTGTTCATGATGCTGCTACGAGATTGGGTGCAACTGTCCTTCCTGCAAGCACGGGTAACACCAGCCGTCAGATCGATCTGATCTGCGATCTGCCCGTGACTACGATCGCCGGGACCCCATCCTATCTGTTCCATATCGCAGATGTCTGTGATGAGAAAGGGATAGACATAAGAAAGGACACGAAACTCAGGATGGCCATCGCCGGAGGGGAACCCTGGTCCGAATCCATGAGGAAGAAACTTCAGGACAGGACAGGGATCAGAGTTCACAACTGCTACGGTGCATCTGAATTCTCAGGGCCGATGTTCCTCGAGTGTAATGAACAGTGCGGAACACATGTATGGGCCGATCTCGCATTGGTCGAGATACTCGATGATGACAACAATCCAGTCCCTGATGGGACACAGGGGAATGTTGTGGTCACCATGCTCAAGAAAGAGGCTTTCCCGCTCATAAGATACAGGATCGGTGACATCTCGTCGATCACATGGGAGAAATGTAAATGCGGCAGGACACACCCGAGATTGGCAAGGATCACCGGAAGATCGGATGATATGCTCGTTGTCAAAGGAATCAACGTGTTCCCCTCACAGATCGAATCTGTCATCGGCGAGATGCCGTTCCTCTCTCCGTTCTATATGATAACATTGGACAACGAGAATTACTCGGACCATATGCTCCTTGAAGTGGAGATGAACGAGAGTGCCATCACCGATGATTCAGTGAAGATCATGTCTATGGCAAAGAAACTGGATATAAGACTCAAAGAGGTCCTCAATATCAAGGTCGAAGTGAAACTCGTACTGCCGAAGACACTTCAGAGATTCGAAGGAAAAGCAAAACACGTGATCGATAACAGATCATATGAATGAAAGACAGGTGCCCTTCCGGGCACTCTGTCTGTTTTATTTTTCAATGATAATCGTCACAGCGGATTTCTTTTTTCATCATATCCACAATGATCACTATTCCGAGTCCGATGTAATACACACCCATGAATATCGTGTTGCCGCGATAGATCAATGAAAAGATACCCAATATTATCAAAGCGACCATCGTTATCAGAGACAGGATGTACCCGATCTTGTACTTGTTGTACAACAGGTGCGAAACACCTGCCATGACCAAGAATACAACGATTATTATTATGAGTCCGTATAATGGCTTAAGACCGAAAATACCGTTGCCCAAGAAAAAATCGATGATCGATATGATCAGTGCTATAAATCCACCCAGAAGAATTGACAAAGCAAGAGCTTTGGTCTTGTCGATGTTTTTCGTCTTCAGATCTTCTATGACTGACATGCGGATTCGATTAAAATTACATGATATATATGTTTGTCAAGAAAAAAACAGGTTCCGAAGAACCTGTTTATTGTTTTGTCGGGAATGCCTTGACACCGATCAGCAATGCGATGATTGACATCGGCAATGCTATTATCAGCGGATCGATGCTGTTCCATATGCCGAGATCGATATACTGTATCTCGAGAACACCTGCAATTCCTTTACAGACGAACAATCCCCAGAACAACCAGACTATCGCACCGATGACGATACTCAATGTTGCTGCTTTTGAATTGGGGCTGCCTTTGCACCATAACGCATAGACATATGCAGGGAGCAATGTTGCTGCCATGAGTCCCATGAAGATCGATGTTGCCTTTGCAATGATGTTGGACGGCATGAAGAATGCCAATATGACGACCACGACCAACATTACAACGGTGATAATCCTGTTGACCCTGAGTGAACGGAAGTCCTCATCATTTTTGAGTTTGCCTCTCCATCTCTGGACGTGTGTCGCTATATCGTATCCTCCGGATGCACCCATTGTGTGCAGAAGAGCACTCATCGTAGAAAGTGAGGCACAGACCAATGCCATTACGAACAATGATACAAAGATGTCACCGAATGTGACCTCCTTGAACAGTTCCACAATATACGTCGGCATTATCATATCAACGTTGGAAACGTAGTCAACAGCCGCCTCTCCGAATCTGTCGAAGAAGAACAGGTTAGAGAATGCTCCTATTGTGTATGCCGAACCGACAATAACGAACATGAAAATGCTTCCGACGATCAATGATCTCGACATTGATTTTCCGTCTTTAGCAGACATGAATCTTACGATAAGCTGTGGCTGGGCCAACGCTCCGATACCGACACCCATCAGGAATGTCGTTACAACAGTGAACCACACCTCACTTCCGAATTCGGGCATCGAACCCCATCCGTTCATTCCTGCGGCCTGCAGATTCTGCAACAATTCCGAGTCAGCTACAGTCGCATTCCATACGCTTGTGAGATCTCCATCGATGCCTCCGAATGCGATCAATGAGAATATGAGGATGATGATCATTCCTCCGAACATGATCGCCGCCTGGAGCGCATCGTTGTATATGACAGCGACAAGACCTCCGTATGTGACATAGACACCGGTGATCAATGCGAAAATTATGAGCATTACATTCTTATCAATGCCGAGCACGGCATCAAGAAAGTTCACACCTCCGAGAAGGACAGCTGCACAATATACGGGCATTCCGACCAATATCACAACAGAAGTGAATATCCTGATGAACGATGAATCAAATCTCTTTCCGAGAAGATCTGCGAATGTCATTGCACCCAGTTTCTTTCCCAATCTCCTTGTCGGCTTACCGAACACAATGAATGCAACGGCAAGACCTAGGAACAGATTCAGGAATACCAACCAGATCATCGACAGACCGTATTTCGCTGCCTGTCCTCCGAAACCGACGATAGCGGATGCACTTAGGAATGTTGCGCCGTATGAAAGTGCCAGCACGAACGGACTGGTCTTCCTCTCACCGACCAGAAATTCTTCTGAACCTCTGGTCTTCTTATAACCGATATAACCGAAGAAGAGCGTCACAACTACAAAAATCACAGTTATCACTGTAAAGACGGTGGTGTCCATCAGTCATCACCATCCTCTTCATCTTTTTTGAGCCAACCATATACACAACAGAATACGACCGTTACAGCGCATCCGATGTATGCTGCCCAAATCCAAGGATCAGTTATACCGAACATATTATCATTCTGTACCTTTCGGGTACGGTGAATTTTGAACACGTTCAAAGTCATATAAAAATCCTATCCATGTATCACGCGATATGACTCTGATAACATACTCATACAGGGGATATTTTTAATACTCCCCGTTCTTAATGGGCAATGCTAGGCTTGACCGGGATGCTTGGCGTATCCTTGTATACCGAAACCGTCAATACGCGGGGGTGACAGCAAGGGGCGGCGTCATGGAAACGGTAAGCCCACTGAGGGACTATGAGATCTCGTCTTGCGGGATCAGTGTCTATATCGAATGCAATCGGAGGATCGCGGACGGTATACCAATCGAGGAGAACGGGTCAGGCCCTGACGGGAGCAGCCTTACTTCGTACTACTGAAGTTCGCAGGGTAGCGGGGTTGAGAAACAACGTGTTCAACTTAACGTGGAAGTGCCGTCCACCTTTGTGGCCTAGCGCTCTTATTTCTTATGCGGACTGCATCCGGTTATAACGTCCTTGCTGAAATCGAAGAGAATCTTCTCCTCATCTCCGGATCTCAGTTTCATGATTTTGGTCTCATCCACTTTTCCGACGACGGCACCGTCGCATTGCACCTTTTTGAACAACTCTATCACACGGGCTGAATTCTCAGGGGGGCATGCGAATGTGAAACCGCATCCCTGATATGACAGCACCCATTGAATGAAATCTACATCTCTCGGAACAGGTATTCTTCCAACGTCGATGTATCCGCCTTTATCCGATGTCTCAAGGAGCATTCCTGTGGTACCTATGCATCCCGGGTTGCTCATATCCTTTCCTGAGTGCACCAATTTCTCTTTGGCGATCTGGCACATCACCGCCATCTGATCCTGCACCAATCTATCCTCCTTGTTGGTCGTGGTATCATATGCATACGGAAGCTCTGGAGGATAGAATCCGTCCGTATCCATAACGAAGACGATGTCATCACCCGGCTGTGCCTCCGATGACAGAATGACCTCTCCCTTCGGAACACTTCCCAATATCGCGATATCTATCGCCTGATACTGACAATCTGGATGCGTATGTCCTCCGACGATCGGTACATTGAATTTTTTGACGGCACGCTCCATACCTTTGAGCATCTGGGAGCACACCTTCTCATCCTTCACGGACATTATATCCACCATGGCGAGAGGCTTTCCGCCCATGGCTGCGATGTCATTGACATTCACCAACACAGCGAAATAACCTGCATAGAATGGATTGGTCTTCAGAAGAGACTCCATTATCCCGTCTGCCGCAAGAAGAAGATCGTTCTCACCGTTGTCGATGACCGCGGCATCCTCTCCTTCGGATGCGACTACATTAACGAAAGATGAGGTCGGAAGGAACTTCACAACATCTCTGATAGTGTTCTTCCTGGTGACACCGGGGAACTTTCTTATCGCATCGACAAGGGTGTCCAAATTCATACCCTGAGTATCTTTCTCCCCCTATATAAGTTGAAAGAAAAGGGCATGTTAAAATAGTGCGTTGATGTAATCCGTCAGTATTCATCATAAGCACTGTGTTACCTATGAACTCGACGACCATTGTCCTTCTGATACTGGTGGCAATATACATCCCCACCTTCATATTCGTAAAGAAGAACAAATGGTGTCAGGAACACGGAATCGTCACCTCCGGTCCGTTGGTGATGATTAAGACCAAATTAGGAATAAAGATGATGGACAGACTCGCAAAGTACAAGCGTTTCTGGAG
Source organism: Candidatus Methanarcanum sp. (assembly GCA_045600635.1). Classification (GTDB taxonomy): domain Archaea; phylum Thermoplasmatota; class Thermoplasmata; order Methanomassiliicoccales; family Methanomethylophilaceae; genus Methanarcanum. Next base: position 6,107 of record JAZRYJ010000057.1, on the reverse strand, counting down.
AGTCTGCGGATTCGCATCGAGGATCATCACGATCCTTCTGATGGGATACATCGTCATACTCCTCGTCATAGATGTGATTGCGATACCGGGAATGACCACGACCGGAGGATTGGGGATAGAGTATGCATTGGCCATACCGGGTCTCAACCCTATGCTCCCGATAGTATACGGGTGGATAGCTCTCATAATCTCGATGGTTGTGCATGAAACAGCTCACGGTATACAGACACGTGCTAATGATATGAATGTGAAAGCTACTGGAGTCATCCACTGTGTCGTACCGTTGGGAGCCTTTGTAGAACCTGATGAAGAACAGGTGCAGAAATGCAGCAGGAGAGCCCGTATGGATCTTTATGCCGCCGGGATAACGACCAACTTCATTCTTGCAATGATATTGTTCGCAGCAATGGTAGGAGGGCTGACAGGCGGAATGGCATCCGATTTCGAGGACAGCCCTGCCGTTTACGGTATCGTGGCAGATTCACCTGCACATGTATCAGGAATACCGAGTTCCGCCATCATCACGACGATCGCATTCGAGGAAGAGAATCCTTTCGAGGTCAAAACCCTTGACGAACTCAACAATTACATCGACAGTCATCACTACGGGGACTACACCATAAGTTACATCTACAAAGACACAAAAGATGCTGTGACAATGCCGATAGGCGCATATGTGAAATCCGTTGTGGAAGGCGGACCTGCATATACGGAAGGGATTCCGGGTAATTCATTCATCATCAGTATGACACAATATGAACCGGATCAGAAAACGCAGATCGGACCTGAATACGAATTCGGAACCTCGGAATCGTGGACTGATTTCATTAACGGTACCAAAGAGAACCAAGTGTACAAAGTAAAGTATGTATATGTAGGAACAGGCGTCGAGAAAGAGGTTTTCGTCAAATTGGGAAATAACAACGGCAAAGGATATCTCGGCGTCACGGTCCCTACCACCAGCGGTATCACATTCACAACACCGAATGAAGTGTTGCAGACTGCCGTGAATCCGTTCCATAACAGAGAGACAATACAGGAACAGGCTATAGGATTCCTGTCATACCTGAGCAGTGCATTCGCAGGATTCTCTCCTATCCCGGAATCCACACAATGGTGGTTCCACAGCACATCGTTCATTCCGGATGACATATTCTGGATAGGGATGAAGCTCATCTATTGGACATTCTGGCTGAACATCTTGCTGGGTGTGACCAATGCACTTCCAGCTGTGCCGTTCGACGGAGGATTCCTGTTCATGGGCGGAGTGGATTATCTGCTTGAGAAGATCGGCAGGATGAAGGATACTGAGAAGAGAGAGGCTCTGGCCTCGAAGATAACTACTGTGTCCAGTATCTTATCGATAGGCGCATTGATACTGGTATTGTTCGTGGTCATCTTCTGATCATTCCGATTATCTTTTTCGCCCACATCAATTTCTTCTTCTTCACAGATGCTTCCTTTTCATCGGTTTCCGATGGGTTATCGAAATCAAATCCGTATAATGTGAATGAAGCACCGAAATGATCTGCCATGCACACCGATCTGTCGCCGTCAGTAAATCCTCCGAAATTATAGATGATATTATCAGGAACAGATTGTGTTGTGATCGCCACTTTTCCTTTGAATTCCTTTGCGTATCTGATTATTAATTCCGTATTGTCACCGTGTGCATGAATGACGGTTATCGCACCTTTCTCAGATGCTTCCAGTTGGGAATCTATATCCCCGTCGAGATCTGTGACCACAATGTCCGGTACAATCCCCATATCCATCGCATATTTTGTCGCAGACCCTGCAGAGATCAACGTTCCTTTCAGTCCGTTGTGTTCAATATCAGCCCTTAGATTGTCGCCTGCACCCAAAATCGATACCTTGTCTCCGATAACGGACCCCAATTCCTCAATTGTAAGAAGATCCGCATTTATCATCAATGACTTCAACAATCTGGCCGATGATTCATCTGCCAATCTGGAATACCCGAAATCGGAAAGTATCTCCCTGTAAACAGGCTCCCACACCTCAAATCTCATCTTCGGATTCACCATCGGACGGGGCGTAACGCACCTTGTAGATGAATTGTATGATGCTTCCTGTGAGCGTCAATGCTGCACCTATGATTATGTTCGTTATCGGAACGAAATCCTCTATCGCAGCATAACCGAGTGTCTTGTTGACCACATCTACGACACCCTGGATGATAAACAGCACCCCAAATAACGTAACTATGCCTGTAAGTATTGATGTTGTTACACATTTATCCTCTATCAAAGACGTCACAGCTTTTCCCAGGAAATTGAAAAATACAGCGAATCCGAACGGCCATATCAGCCCGGATACGAACTGTATCGCAATGTAGAAGAATCCATTGCCGTAGACGTTCCTTATCGAATAGAATGCAAGTACAAGACCCACGACCACCATTGCTATGGACAGTAATGTGAATGTTGCAGATATGCTGCTTTCTCTGATCTGCTTTCCCCATGACCTGACGCGGTCTTCTACGAACTCTCCCCAGTCATACGCGTAATACATCACTATCAGTCCGATCAGCAGAACGACAATCGGCATCGCAAGACCCAGAAGATATGTTGCACTCTCTGTGGCAGAATATGCTGATATGTTGAATGCAATGAATATCATTGCTATCACAGAGATCAGTATCCCTATCGGACCAAGGAATCTCCTCTTCTTTTCAGGTTCCCTGAGTGTTTTCGATACGATGTAGAAGAAACTCTCCACACCAGGTGATTGCTTGACATACACCCTTCTTACCGAATCTATCGGTATGCGTGACGATATGATTGGATACATATATTCATCCTCAGCACCGTCACCGACAAGAATTGCACGGTCTGGTTTCACCTGTTCCATCACTATATTGAGTTCATCAACCAAAGCCAGATCCGATTTAGGACCCACCTTCTTATTTCCGCAGATGAGGGCTATCTCGACATCCTTGCCTTCCTCCCTCATCTCTTTGTAGATGTTCACTGCAGCGAAAAGTGCGTTCACATCGGAATCCTCTGGATCCTCAGTACCAAGAGCCATGGCTGCGGACATCGCCTTCTCTATACCTACAACAGGAGTCTGCACGCCACCTTTCTCTCCGAAATCATCGTCTCTGTCGACGACGAGAACCATTACTTTTGCCACATTATCGTAACGAGATTGTTGTTTTATATACATTACGCGCAAACAGTCGCAACTGCGAACAGATGGCATTATCTACTGAACTGATAATCATCATCTATGCAAGTGATATGGCACGGACATTCATGTTTCGAATTCTCCAATGACAATGTTACGATAGTAACGGATCCTCACGACGGTAAATCCATCGGCATCAAACAGCCCAATGCATCCGCCGACGTCGTATTGATGTCACACGACCATTACGACCATAACATGGCCTATGTCATACATGGTAATCATGAGGACCACAAATTCCACAACGGTGATTTCGATTCCCACGGGATACATTTCACAGGATTCGATACTTTCCATGACAAAGAACAGGGCACACAGAGGGGAAAGAATACTATATACAGATTCGCAATGGATGGCATATCTGTATGCCATTGCGGTGATCTCGGTGACATACCCGATGAAAGAGTCATAGAACAGATAAAAAATGTCGATTTCCTCTTTCTGCCCGTAGGCGGATATTACACAATGGAGAATGACGATCTCAAAAAATTCATAGAGTTGATCAATCCGAGGATTATCGTTCCGATGCATTACAGATTCGGAGGGTTGACTATCGCCATATCGGATGTGGATAACTTCCTTCAGATAATACCTGAGGAATCTGTCGTATACATCGGCAGTTCGTTCGATATCGTAAAAGAGGACCTTCCCGAAACAAAGGAATGCTGGGTCTTCGACAGAAGATGATCAGTCGTAGAGATCCAAAGCGTCCTCGAGTTTACCCATCTCTATGGGTGTCGTCAGATCCCCGACGAGTGCCCCTTTGGAATTGGCAAGGACACAGGGTGCTACGAATCTGCATCCGTGATTCAGTGTAGTCTTTACTACGTTGTCAACTTTAAGAACATCTTTTATGAGCTGCATCTCTTTCTCGGTAGCATCCGGATGTACAGCACATCCTTTGTTGGTGACCCTGCAAACTGAACCTACAGTAACTATATCCGCGATAGATGATTTCACACATTCCACATCAAGGATGTCCTCGATCTCTTTCAAGGTCTTTTTATCGAACTCAGGGTTGACTATCGCACCCCTGTCGTTGACAAGAATGTTGTTTCCCGCTGCATTCAGCTTGTCACTTATAAGGGCCACAGGTATCTTGGAACGGATAACATCCAACTCTCTTTCTCCTGCGAGTCCGGAAACTATGGCGCCGTTAGAATTCATCGCGATAAGCGAACCGACGACGAAACTGTCGGCGACGGTCGCTCTGACGACCTCGACGCCAAGTGTTTGTTCGATGTCGTTGACGAACTCGTCAACGGCATCGTGAGCGACGAACGCGAGGCATTCACTGGCTGCAGCGAACACTCCGATGTTGGGGCTACCTGCGTAGCTGGAATGCCTCATCATCCGAATCACTCCTTCTTTTCTGCTTTCTCAGGTTCTTCCTTCGGTTCCTCAGCCTTCGGCTCTTTTTTGGATGCCTCTTTCTTCGGTTCCTCTGGGACTTTCCTTTCGGTAACAGCTCCAACAAGTGAAACCTCTACAAGCCCGTCATCGAATTTGACTGCTTTGACGGTGATCTTGTGCGGAGGGTTCTGTATTCCCCTCTCCCAGATCTTCTCGTTGAGTGATTTGTCGATCCAGACGTCCTCCGGTTCGACTTTCATATGCCTTACGATGTTGTCCCTGATCTCTTTGACAGCGCGAACTGCCCTTTTGGTCCTGGGTGCCATCTTTGTGGCTCTCATTGGGATTGTAATGATCCTTTCGATTTCATCACCCATATTTCTCACTCCTTGATCTTGCTCATACGCCAGGACCTTCTCTTAGGGTGGCGAAGGAACTGCCTGTTTGTTTTGATCATTACCCAAGCCGGAACGCGGCGGTTCTGGTTTGTCAGTTTGTTAAGCCTGGCTTTCATGGCTGGTGCTTTTGTTGATGACATGATTATCTCCTCTCGATTTTGATCTCCCTGTGTTGCGGGGCGACCTGTCTCAGGATGTCTCTCAGCATGGCGTCCGTAATCATTCCCTGGAGCCTCCCAGACTGTGCGAGCTGAATGAGCTGCATCTCGACCATATTAGCGAGTTCGGGATTAGCGACCTTCACATTGGAAAGTCTGTCCCTCGCATCAGGTGCGAGTATCTGTCTGAGAATCGCCTGTTTCTGAATTTCCATCTGTCTGCGCTGATCCTCAGCTGCCTGCTGCTGTGCAACGGCCTGCTGTTGATTGGCCTGCATCTCTGCAAGTCTTCTTTGTCTCAGTGCTTCCAATTCGGGATCATCCATGCTAAAACCTCCTCAGGCTTTCATCTCGTCATAAACCTCTTTTGCGGCATTGTCAAGAAGTGACATACCGCTCGGGCTGATAGCACGGCCTTCTTTGTCCTTAGCGACAAGATAGCCAGCTTTTTCGAGCTGAATCATACATTTTCTTGCTATGTTACGGCTTCCTTTTACCGCTCTGTTGGGCATTGAACCCTTATCGCGGTATCCACCGTACTCTGCTGCTAGTCTTGAAGATCCCATCGGACCTTTGACGTAGAGCTTCCTCAAAATGGAGGCGGACCTAGTGAACCACCAGTCCTCCTGCGAGGGAGCCCTCTCCGTGTGCACTCCGGTCTTCACAAACTCAGCCCACTCAGGTGGGACGATCGCTGAGTTCTGCTTGAGCTTCTCAGCGACTTTGAGAATGAGTTTCTCGGCAGGCACGTCATAGACGGTTACCATTTTATTACCTCTTTTTGGCGTCGCATACGCGTACGTATACGATAAGGGTGTGTTATATACAACCCATATAAAAAGGATACCGTACAGAAGAATGATTCAGCATCACACAGGACAGGTCTGTGATTTCAGGTGTCAATCTCATTGCCGATCGATATGAAATTTCTATGTGTCAGATGTGCGGATTACAAACATTTAATATTAAAATTGCCATGGGTTAGACA
>JAZRYJ010000056.1:0-1038 GCA_045600635.1 Candidatus Methanarcanum sp. | reverse complement strand
AATGCGGGAGCCTCTGACATGATTGTACCAGGAGAAGAATGCTGACCTTGCCGAGGATTTGTCCGGGCGGTCGAAGATATGGCAGAATTCCTCCTTGAGGTCGAAGGCCAGGGCCAGATCCGGATTGAGCATCCGGATCTGCTCCATACGTTCCTTGTGGACCTCGCTCTGATTGGCCTCACGATGGAGAACGGTGTACTTGACGTTCTTCGGATATTCCAGCTCCTTCTTCTTTAGCTCGCGATTTGTGCGCTTGCGCACATAATCGAGTGCCTCGTTGACCGATTTCGTGAGATGGAAATGGTCGATGATGATCTTGGCCTTGGGGAAACACTCCGCAACGCCTGATTTGTAAGCGGTAGACATGTCCGCACTGACATACCGTATCTTCTTCGGATCCCCACCCTTGGTTTCAAGCCATTCACGTACCTTTCTGACAGATCCTATGTCATGACCTTCCACACCCATTATCATCCGATGGTTCTGGTCAGCGACCATTGTGATGTAGTTGTGACCGTGGGTACTCTGGATCTCATCGACGAAGAGGGTGTGGACATCTGACAGGTCCTGGTTTTCCAGACCTTCTTCGACCGCATTGTCCAGAATGTCGAATACAGTGTCCTTCCCTATGCTGCATCCGCTGGATGCGGCGGAAACAGTCTCCTCGGAAAGGAGGGAGAGTGTGTCTAATTTGAGCAACTTGGTGTAAGTATGGTTGAAAACGACCAGTGGGCACCTTGCCGTCGGATACCGACGGCAATGGGGACAGAACAGCTGGGGGACCCTTATGCATACTTCGGACCTCATGCCGGAGAAACTGGAGGTCTTGTAGCTATGGCTGGTATAGGTCTTGATGGAAGTCAGAGAATTGCAGTATGGGCAAAGATGACGAAGGTCCGACTTCATCGAAATGTAAATGCATATGCTCCCGCGGTCGATCGAACGAAGGAAGTTGGTGGTCGTGGAGATCAATGGATCGTCCGGACGATCATCGGAAAGAATAGGAATGTCTCCGATATCGACGGAAATCGACTCGCA
>JAZRYJ010000055.1:0-39838 GCA_045600635.1 Candidatus Methanarcanum sp. | reverse complement strand
TGGTGCGCTCGGCGAGCGCACGTTCTAACGGGTGAAAGTCCCGAATCCGCCCGGTAGTGGGAAGGATATAGCCGAACACCAAGGGTGTCCATCGCGAGGTGGAATCTGAAGGAAGGTGTAAGCAAATCTCCGGTCTGACGAACAGAAACCCCATATAAGGCCGAGAACATGGGTAAGGTTGCCAAACAAATCGAAGCCCAATAACTACACGGATATGTTCACGGTAGATGAGGCAGATAGATGGAGAGAAAGAATGTGTGAGTACCCGAGGAGGCCTCACGGACGATTTGAGTGAAAACTTAATCGGTTGAAATAAGATTTATCGTGAGGAGTCAGCAGAGGCCATAATACCGAATGTGAATTCGGGAAGGGCCGAACCTTTGCTTGTGATATAGAAATGAAAATTACCAGAGGTGAGATAAAAGAAAGCACAAAACGTAGCTGTGGCTACGGCTGAGGTCAAAGGATAGGTGCGGAACACCAAAAGTATGACAGAGCGCTTATTACCAATGGATGATTGAAGCTAGAACACATACGCTATAAGCGTAATAACAAAAGAACCGCCGTGTACTGAACGGTACGCACGGTGGTGTGGGAGGTCGGCTAGCCAACTAATGACTAGCCTCCTACCCGATCTGTGTAATGTGCAAAATTTGCACAAAGCAATCCCATGAGTCATGTTTCATTGCATGACTCCGTGTCAAAGTAGAAGTCGATGATGTATCTCTTGAAGTCCTCCCAAACATCAAAACATGTGCATCCAGGATTGTTGCATGATTCATCGCATCCAACAAAAGGCCGAGGGCAGCGCTTGCCTGTAACATCATAGTGGCGTATGACGTGATTGATATCGATGTTATGACGTTTCATAAGCGTTGCGATCAATGCGGCTGCATTCTCAAGCGTTTTCCTTGTGAAATACCAGTCGCAATCATCAACAGAACAGGTATTTGTGCACATCTTGCAGTCGCAAATGTCGATGCCTATTGAATTCCCGTTGTGCGCCATCCAGTATGGCGCCGGTTCTTTACCGTTGAAACAGTCTTCGTTACGTTTCTTTTCGTGATCAGAAAGCGATCCGACGTGGAATGCTGCATATTTAGTTGGGGTTTGATTCAACCAGCCGTTATCATCGACAATATAATGCGTTGATACGGCTCGGTTTGTTCGATCGAAATAGTCTTTAACCTGGTATGCGGATCGATTTGGCATTGCAGGATAATGAACAACGATCCATTCAATTTTTTCGTCACTTCTTCGTTTTCTGTACTTCAAAACAGCCATCTCAATCCTCCGAGAATTCTCGATCAGCGATGATCATGTGTTTTACGCAATAAGCCAGATCGCGGCTTTCTTTTGTGGTGCCTTTTTTGATCAAATTATGCCCACCCATGTTGAACATCATGATGATTGTGTTGAAATCAGGCGAATAGTCATACAGATGTTTCAGGTAACGCGCAGCGGCTCTTGTGTTGCATTCGATATCTCTGGGATTGTCACATCTGAAGTGTTTTGCCGTCCATGGCATGAGTTGAAAGATTCCGAGTGCACCTTTTTTTGACACTGCATCTGTTTTGCATCCACTTTCGCAAACGGCTAGATAATAGAAATCTTTTGATACACCTTCGTCTTCAAGCCAGGTTTGGATCGCGCTCTTTAGCGGTTCGCATGAAATAAGGCGTTTGTGAAAAGAGTCTGCATAACATTCACTTGATGCGAATGATGCGCCAGCGAGGATGATTGCGACGAAGATGACGGTAAGATATTGCGAAATATTCTGGATCATCACACTCCCTCATAAACATTATCATCGCGCAAAAAGTCGAGATTTTTTGTGTTGAACAAAACATTTGAACAGGCGCCCCATGGTGAAAAGAAATCATTTCTCTTGTCGTTTGTGTTTGTTAATCTGTCAACGATGCCGGACGCAATCAAATCAATTTGATCTTTATCAAGATCAGCGTTGTACGACAGTTCGATGACGGTTGTATGATTCTCCATGAATGACTGAAGCTTGTTGATTTCGCACTGTAATGAACTCAGATACTCAAGTGATATACCGGATTCGCATTTGCGACCCGCTTTTTCACTTATGCGCTTGTCGATGCGCTGGCGGCAGATCTGAACATCCGATTTCAAAAAGATTGCGGCTGTCGGGAAGTGGATGTTTGTTTGCATTGCCTTGTGTGCATTCACGTATGAATCAAATTCATCGTTTGTGAAATAACCGTCTTTTTTCTGAACATTTGCGAAACACAGATCACCGAAATAACTTCGATCCATAACAAACCAGCCAAGACCAGAAAGCGCGCCCCATTGAGCGGCCTGCGTTGATATGTAACGCGATGAAAGAAGATGCATCTGCATCTTGAATGCAGTTTCTTTTGGTTGTGCATAGTATGATTTCAAAAAAGGATTCGTCTTCTCATCTGGTTCAGCAAGATACGTCGATTTGAGCAAGCGATTCTGCATCGCATTTACTATTGCTTGCGCGAGTGTTGACTTGCCTGCGCCAATATTGCCTTCAATGATGATGTATCCGTTTTCTTTCATCTGTTGATCAACTCCGTGTCATCTAGGATTGCCAGTCTTGCAATCGGTGTCAAAGTATTGATTGCCGTTAAAACAGTTTTGTCATGTATGCTCTGAATCGCGCCAGTGATGATGAAATTAGAACGAGCAGAATTGCCAGATAAAACTGAACAAGCATTCATAACAGTTGAAACAATTTCAGACTTCAGTTTTTCTTTGTATTCCTTACGTCCTAAATCAAGACACATATAGAATCGATCAAAGTCTTCAGCAAAAACAGACGATTTAGACATCTGCTTTTGTTTCGATCTTTCATCGATCCTTCGGTCAATTCCCTCATCGAGGTATAGTGATGTTTTGAATTTCATGAACACACCTTTTATACCTAAGGTTTCAAGCGTTTTGTCAGTACATGCATGACAAAATATTCACCTGTCGTTATACCGTAATTGTGTGCACTTTTCATCATGTTTATGGAGGAAAGAAATATGACGATGAAATTAATCGCCAAGCGGTATGGCGGTAAAAAAGAAATTCTCGCAACAGGTGATCATTATGTTGCACTCGGTCAAAAGTTTGCGCGCGCAACATCTGAAAATCCTGGACAAACAGAACTCATCGATGAACGTAGAATCCTTCGTGTAGGTACAATCTTCAGTGTCGATGGCGTTGCTGTTGGTCTTGTTGCGGATGATTACGATCTCACAGATGGCGATGCAAACGTTGCGGTCATTGTTCATGGCGTTATCGATCGCGACAAACTTCCAGTTGCACCTACATATGTTCAAGAAAAACAGATGTCAGGTTTGGTTTTCGTTGGTGGTAGCGATCCTGAGAAAAAAGCAACGAGCTTTTACATCGATATCCCGGCAGTTGCTAATGCGACGGTTACTGCTGAATCTGGTTACAGTAGAATTGTTCCTGCAGGTGGTGATTTCAAATTCAAAGTTACAGCAGCGGCATCTCACTCTGTGACTTCCGTTTCGGTTGATGGTGAAGCAATTACCGCTGATGAAGATGGTGTTTACACAATCGAGAGCGTTGATGCGGATAAATCCGTTTCAATCGTTATCGCCTAATAATGGAGGTTGATCATGCCTTTTTCCGAATATTTCAACGCTCGTGAACTCGGTGTTTTCGCTGAAGCTATGCTCGCAAAAAAGCCTGCGATGCTTTGGAATAAATTATTTCCAGCGCAGTCAATCCCATCGATGGATTTGAACTGGATTAAAGCCAGAACATCGAATGTTCAGTTGCTTAGAACTGCGTCGCTCGGTGAAAAAGCTGCAAGACGTTCGCCTGTTGGCTTCCAGTCTATTCTGAGCGAGCTTCCTTTTTTTCGTGAAGCAATGGTTGTCGATGAGAAACAGCGCCAGGATATCACCAATATGCTGATTCTCTATCGTGACAAGCCTGAGCTTGTTGAACAGATTCTCCAGAATCTTTTCGAAGAGCATGCACAGCTTGTTTTAGGCGCTCATGCTGATTGCGATTTCATGGTTGGATCACTTCTGACGAGCGGAAAAATTGAGCTTGCATCTGATATCAATGCCGGCCGCACGAATAATTATTCGTATGATTACGATGTTGATGGCACCTGGAAAGATAAAAATATCTTACAGCTCAACGCTGGTCAATACTGGAATGCTGACTGCAAAGATACGAACGATCCTCTCGAAGACCTTTTGAGCGCCATTGACGAGCAAAAACAGAACGGATGGCAGACTGCGCGCATCTTGATGAATACATCGACGTTCAAAGATATGTGCAAATCTGAAAGCCTGACGAAAGCGATTGCACCGCTTGGCGGCGTTGTTCGTCGCACTCAGGTTCAGGAACTTGTTCAGGATGAAACACGTTGCGAAATCATGGTTTATGACAATCACGTTGTGAACGGCCTCGGCGAAACAGTGAACGTTATTCCGGATGGCAAAGTTTGCCTGCTTCCTGAAGGCGAGCTCGGTAAGATGTGTTTCGCTGCAACGCCGGAGGCATACAACGCCAACCTCGGCAAAACTGAACCGAGAAAAGATATTGCCGTAATGAAGAACGGTGTAACGATCCTTACTCGTGCTGATGACAATCCTGTTGATTATGAAACGATTGTATCTGCAACGATGCTTCCGAGTTTCAAGATGATGGATGCTGTTTACGTTCTCAACGTACATGCAGCCGCTTAATCATGGAGGCCGTTATGAGATTAGTTGCAAGCTATACTCTCAAATATAACGGTCGCATCCGAAGGGCGAACATCCCGTTTGAAGTCAATTCTGAAGACGTGGATGTTCTCTGTAGTGAGTGGGGATGCAAGCCGGTTGATGAACAGCCTATCAAGGCGGTTAAAAAAGCAACCAATGAAATTTGCGTCGAGAATGCCCCAAAACCAGCAAATATCGAAGAGGATGATAAAACACCCGCTGAAGATAAAAAGACGGCAAAAAGGGCAAAGAGAACGGCAAAAAAGGACTAGTTGAGGATTATTATGCGAAGCGCAAATGAGATTCTGAGTATCAAATGCAGTGGGCTTGAAGGTGCAACTCAAGAAATGCGCAAATTGGCACTTGAGGAAACTGCGCAATTTATCAAGAATTACTGCAATATTGATTCGATTCCATCGAAGATGAATTTCATTTGGGCGAACATCGCATATGATCTCATGAAGGGCGCATACATATCACCAGAATCGTCGATCGAATGCGATATAAAACCTTGTGAGGTGAACAGCGTTTCGGCTGGTGATATGAGCGTGAGCCGTGGGAGTGACACGATCGCGCATCGCGTGAATCTTGATGATCTTGTACTCAACTACAAAGACCAACTCAACAAATTCCGCAGGGTTGATTGGGGGTGTAATCGATTCAGCGGCTTTGGAGGTTGGTGATGGCATTTCTTTTCATTGATACGATTACGGCGTTTCATTTTTCCCCCATCGTCCTTCCAGATGGAAGCCGTAAAACAATACGGGAGTTGATCCCGTACATGAATGAACAGAAATGCCAGATTTCTTTTGGAGGTCCAGCGCCGGCATCTCCAAAGGGACAAGTAACATATCCACAATCGAGAACAATACGCGTGTATATCAAGGGAATACATCACGGATTAAGATGTGGTGATTGGGTTATTCTGAAGCGAAATGGCGCGATTGCATACGAAGGGCCGATTGGTGAGCCTGGGATTTATGACAGATTGATCGTTCATACCGAGCTCGAAGTGGATGCAAAATTTGAGGTCAAGACATGAGCAAAACAAAGCTGAGCGAGAAGAAACTTCAAAAGCTGATGGAACTTCAGAAAAAGCAATTTAAGGAAGTTCAAAAGGCGTTTGTAGTTCGGGAATCTGCTGAGCTTGTAAAAAATATCGTAAACAAAACGCCTGTTGATACAGGCAGATTACGAGCCGCGTGGCATGAAAAACCGATTGAAAAAGAAGGAAATAGCTTCATCGTGTCATGTTCTAACAACGTTGAATATGCAGAATTTGTTGAATACGGGCATCGATATGTCATCGGAGGCGGTAGATTTAAGAAGCTTGAAGATTTCGATCCTGAAACAGATACGGCCGGGTTCGTTGCTGGAAAGTTTATGGCTCGTGATGGACTAAAAGAAACACAAGAAGGATCTCAAAAAAGATGGGATGAGCATTTCAATAAGTGGAAAGCGAAATTTGATAAGGTGATGAAATGAACAGCCTGACGATCATGTCGGCGATTTGCCGAAATTTACATGCAGCATTCCCAAACATTTCCGTTTACAGGGAACATATTGATGAGAATTTCGATGAACCATCGTTTTTCGTCTGGACTTCAGATGTGACAACATCGCCAATGATGAACAATCGATTTATACAGAATCACTCGATTGAAATCTCATATTTTCCTCATCGTCTGAACACATCGAAATATCAGGAATGTTTGCAGATTGGTTTGGATTTATGCGATGTAATTCGTTCAATAACGGTCGATAACAAGCCATTATGGGCGAACAATCCAACATATCACATCGTTGAAGATAGCCATCTTCAGTGGTCTGCATCCTTCAGGATTGAACTCTTTTATGACCAAAACAAAGCGCCATTGATGGCAAGTCTTACAAATTCAGTTGATTTCAAACAATAGTGCACACAAACATCTCAACTTTTTTATGGAGGTTAGTCATGGCATCAGGTGGAACATGGCAAACACAAAACAAGATTAGACCTGGCGCATATATCAACGTCGTTGGTGTTCCAAAACCGCTTTCTCAAGTTGGCGAACGAGGAACCGTGGCGGTTGCAATGCCGTTAAAATGGGGCGATAAAATCATTGAACTCACATCGCAGGAATTTCTTAGCGGTGAAGGATTGATCAAAGCCGGTGTTCAATATACTGATTCAAATTACACCCCAACGGTATCTGCAGCCACAGTTGAGTGTGCACCAGGTTTTGTTCTCAGATTAATTCTGCAAAACGCATCAAAAGTTATTATTTACAGAACGAACACATTGAACGCATCAACGGCATACAAAGAGTTCGAGGATATTTGCCAAATCTCAGCTAAATTCAACGGAAGTTTTGGGAACAGGATCAGTGCTAGCATTGAACGACAGGGAACAACAGGCGCATATATTTACACGCTAAAAACATTCATTGACGGTGCACCAAGTGGCATTACAAAGTCATCGACGTTGAATGATCTTGTAGGCGATGCCCTTGTTGATATCGATTGGGAAGATGGTGCGGTTTGGTCTGATACATTATCAACGCCGACATCTTTAACAGGTGGCGATGATAGTGACAGCCTTGATCCAACATGGCTCTCGGACGCAATTTCTGAATTCTATTCACGTTCTTGGGATGTTTTCGTTTGCGAAACGACGTCTGCATCCGATCAGTCACAGATTAAGTCTGCGATTGAAGATCTCCGCGATAACAACGGTGTGAAAGTTCAGGCTATATTGTATAATGCCGCTCTTTCAACGGCTGATTATGAGGGCATTGTGAACGTTGCACAGCAAACGTCTTATGTGCTTTCATCTGGCGATGTTGTAAGACCTTCGCAGGTTGTATTTTACGTCGCAGGAATAACAGCAGGCGCGTCGTTGACTGTTTCAAATTCAGGTGCTGTTGTTACTGATGCGGTTGACCTTTTAGGCACTGATTATCCCAAAACGAATGAGGAAATTTCTGCGGCTCTGAATGAGGGTAAATTCGTATTAAGCAGGCGTGCAGACGGTGAAATTGTTGTCGAAAAAGACATCAACTCGCTTCATACACTCACGCCAAAACGCGGATATATTTTCACAAAGCAAAGACCAATTCGCGTTCTGGATACAGCATGCAATGATATTAAGCTTTTATGGTGCAAATCGTACCTCGGAAAAGTGTCGAATGATTCAGCAGGGCGAGATGTGTTCAAAGGCGATGTGATTGCATATCTGAATATCTTGCAGAATATTGGCGCAATTCAAAACTTTGATCCTGATGTCGATGTTGCAATCTCAGCGGGTGATGATGTTGATAGCGTCGTCGTCGCACTCTGGATTCAACCTGTTGATTCGATGGAAAAACTTTATTTAACAATCAACGTCGTGGGGTAAGATATGAGCATTCACAAGGCGGCAGATTGTATTAATGGCAAATTCTGCAAAATCTTTGCAACGATTGATGGAAACGTTGAAGAAATCGCAATCGCGAAAACGATTGAGGCAACCGTTGAAAAGACGAAAGAAGAGATTCGCGTAATGGGCGATCTATGGACACAGCATAAAGCGACTGGCCTGAGCGGCTCTGGAACGATGACGCTGTACTATTGCTCGCCATTATTCAGAAAGATGATGGTTGGCTTTGAAAAAACAAAAAAAGACTCGTATTTCACAATGACAATCATCAGCAATGATGAGGGATCGAACGCAGGAACACAGACGGTAATTCTCAACGATGTGAACATCAATTCAACAGTTGCCGCAAAAGGCGATGTTGATGCAATCCTCGATGAAGAAATTCCGTTCACTTTCAGCGGATGGTCTTTCCCGTCTCATTTCAACGATTCACTCGTTTAAACACAAGGCGGCGTGTGCCGCCTTTTTTGCAAAGGATACCAAATGACTCCGTTACAGAACTTTTTGCTTGAAGATATAGCAAATACGCACAACATCGAGATTAAGATCCCAGGTCGTCTTTCTGATCATGCGTTCACAATTCGAGGTTTAACGCTTGAGGAAATTACGAACGCGCGCAAGATGGGTAAATGTGGAAATGAAATAAACGGCGCGGAAGTGACGCGCCAAATTATTATTACAGGGTGCGTAAACCCAAATTTCAAAAGCAGTGAATTTATCGAGGCGTGTGGATGCAGAACGCCGAGCGAAGCGATTGATAAGGTCTTGCTTGCTGGCGAAGCGACATATATTTCAAACGAGATTATGACGGCGAGCGGATACAAGGATGACGAAGACAATCTGAAGGAACAAGCAAAAAACTGATAGATGAGGGCGACGGCGAGACAATGTATTGTTACTATTGCCTGCATCGTTTCAAATGGCGCCCTCATGAATTCGTAAATATGCCGCCTCGTGAAAAAGCGCTTGTTATGGCAATGATTGACGAAAGGATTAAACAAGAGAGATCAGAGGCCGAAAAGATTAAACGGCAAAGGGGGAGATGATGCCTGAATTGAAGTCAACATTTGCCATTGAAGATAAATCGTCGAAAGCGCTGGAGACCATAGCAAAAGCCGCTGAAAAAACATCCGAAAAGATCGATCATCTAGCATCCAATATAGAAGCCGTTTCAAAAGCGACAGAGAAAACATCGAAATCATCATCGAAATTCAACGCGGAAACAAATCATATTGGGAACGGGTTCCAAAAGGCAGAAAATGCGATCTCTGGAGTGATAAACAAAATCGAGAAAACAGATAGCGCAATAGGCGTTACAGGAAAAAGCGCATCTGGCCTTGGTGCAAAATTTACAGGTTTTGCATCAAAAGCAATGCCAGTAATTTACACGTTGACATCTGCTGTCAATGCGCTTGGGACTGCGATGGATAAGGTTGTAGCCGTCATCAACATGGGGGATGATATTGCGAAAACATCGCGAGCATTGCATATTGAGGGGACATCATTTCAGGAGCTAAGCTATGCAATGCAGCGAGGCGGGGCATCAAGAGAAGATTTTGAAACAGGACTAAAGACATTAAACCGACAGATCGCAGCTCTTAAATCAGATTCCAGCGAAGCGAGGAAAGCATTTGGAATGATCGGCCTTGATAAGGCTGATATTGAAGGGAAAAGTTTAGAGGAAACGCTTTATTCAATCTCAGATGCACTGCATTCGATGTCAAATATTGAAGATGCAGATAAAGCAATGCAGAGCCTTTTTGGGCGTGGAGGCTATAAGATAACATCAGCGTTTTCTGTTGGCGGGTCTGCGCTTGATCGCCTTAGGGAAGAGGCAAAGGCGACAGGATCAATCATGAGTGATGCGCAAACGGCAATGGCTGAGTCCGGCGCAGATCGACTTCTTGATGCACAGCTTAGGATTCAAAGTATATGGAATAACATAGCCAATACAGCGCTTCCTTCTTATGTTTCATTATTAGAGCGCATTGGGGATATGTTTGATAAACACCAGGAAACTATCACCAAAACAGCCAATCTAATCGGAAAAATAATCGATTTTGCAATCACAAATGTTTCCAGAATTGTCGAACCAATTCTGAATATCCTTATGCCTGCGCTTGACAAAATTGATGATATCGCAGGGAATTTCCTGGATAACATAAACTCAATAGGAAACGGATTCAGCAAAAAATCAAACAAATCAAACAAAAGCGCAGACGCAATTATTGCACACACTGATAACGGAGTAAAAGCAATCACAAAAAGTATTGGCGATGTTGGAAGTGCTCTTGAAAAGATTGGGTCAATCGTGGATTCACAGGTTGCATCGATTGAACAGTTCGTTAAAACGCAGAACGCAAGAAATGGCACTCAAACGAAAGAAGATTATATGCGTGCTCAAATCGATTCTGCATTGAGCAATTCACGCGTAAAGATTGCAGAAAATATGGCAAAGACCTCAATGTCAGAAGATGCATGGAATCAGCTCGGCCTCGCAGGTCAGCTTGAAAAATTCTCTGAATATTATGATTTGAGTAGCGAAACAGGCATAAATGATTATGAATCATTGAAAGCCGCAAAAGAACAGGTGAAACAGCTTGATAAAGCCATAGAAGACCAGACTAAAACATACAAAGAATTGAGCGATTTGTATGGAACACAGGAAAAGAAGTTCAGAGAAGTTAATAAACAACTTCGGGAAATGAATGAACATTGGAACGGCTTTGTCACAGGTGCAGAAAACGTCGAACGGTATAACGCTTTATCAAAAATGAACAAATCCCTTAAATCGTCAATGGATGAAACACAGAAGAAGTATTCTGAATTATATTTCAAGACAATGGATGATGCAGAGCTGCGTGAGAATTACCTTGTAAACATCGCATCAGCAGAAAGCGAGATCGCTAAATATGGCGCTGAAACGGCTAAAAACACGCGTTCAATGCACATAAGCAAAGATGATATCGACTACATGAAATCAATGACAACGGCTGAGATCATCAACAGATACAACACAACATCTTCGTCGATAATCCAAAACAACAACTTCTCGCATCCTGTATCACCTGCGAGAATGGGACAAATCACGGCAAGCGGAATTGCGGCTGCATCAGGCGCATCACGATCTGCATAAGGGAGGATGACATGTCTTCTGAAATTCGATTTACAATTGAAATTGATAACAAAAAATACGTTTTGCCAATCCCTCCATCCCAAATCCAAATTACATCACCAACCGGTAACGAGCAGGCGGATGTAATTGGTCTCGGCGAGATTACGATTCTGAAGAGGCGGAAATTGAGGACGCTTCAGATTGACAGTTTTTTTCCGCTGGCGAAAGATCAATATTCATTTTGTCAGACAAACGATGATTTCAAAAGCGCAGGCGAATATATCAAAGCGTTCGAGGATGCACAGATCAACAAAAAACATGCGTGTTTGACCATTGAAAACAGCGGAATAAATGCTTTTTATGTATCCATCGAGGATTTTAGTATTACGCAAGGAGTCACAGGTGAAATCAGCTATACGCTTTCATTGAAAGAGTTTAGGCCATATGGACAAACAGCGAAAACGCTTGAACAGAATCAAACCTTGTTTGATTGGGACGTTCAAACGAATGAAGTTCATACGGCGAATGGTAAAAAGCGGCCCCCAAAATCATTCGCAATCGGCGATCACGTTATAGTTTCAGGTGATTACTATGTGACATCAACTGGAATCAAACCGCCTGTTGAGGGCCCCATAAATTTCCTCAAAACGCCATTCGATTCAACGCTTGCTGAAGTGTGGAGAAATCGAAAAGATTTGAAGACCGTTGAGCCGCTAAATGCGCAACGATGCATCATAATCGACAGGGATGACAATCGAACAACATTCATTGACTTGCCTATATTAGGTTATGAGGCAGTAACAACAATCACGCCATATCGATATCATGTTGCAGATCTTGAAACAAGAAAATCGATTGGATGGGTTGCAGAAGATCAGATGACGAGGATATCATGAACGACATTCGTATATACTATCGAGATGTAAGGCGTAATGAATCGCGCAGTGATATCACCGACATCGTTGAAAGTGCAACGATATCAACATCAATCAACGCTGGTGCAGGTAAATGCGAATTGTCGATTGTTGGTGATGGCGCATCCTTCAATTTCGGCAGTTGTGTCAATGTGTATTCTGGCGAAAATGAAGTGTTTCGAGGATATCTGTTCAGCGTGAGCATGAGGGACGATGAGCGATTCAATGCAACGTTTTACGATCAAACAAGATATCTTCGTAATGCAGATTGTATCGTCTATAAAAATATCACGGTATCTCAGCTCTTCAAGGATATATGCGACAAGTACGATCTTGAAACAGGAACGATTGATGAATCTGAATACCTATTGCCGCCAACAGTCGCAGAAGGTCGATCGCTTTGGGATATGCTGCAGGAAGGCATTAGTGCAGAATCTGCATATAAGAAGCGTCAATTTGTGATCAGAGACAATGCCGGCGCTCTTGAATTTCGGGATATTGAAAGCCTTCGCACAGATTTCATCATTGACGATGACGGTGTTGCAATGGGTTTCGATTTCACTCGCGGAATCGACAAAAGGACATACAATCGAATCAAGATCGGTTTTGAAAATGACAAGCAACAAGCCCGTGAATGGGAAGTATTAGATAATTCTGAGTACATTGGAGAATGGGGCGTCCTTCAGTTTTACAGCCTTTTGAAAGAAAGGATTGATCGTAATGATCTGAAAGAACGATGCAGGCAACAGCTTGCGTTGTCATGTTGGCCAACAACGGACGCAAGGATATCATGCCTCGGTGATTTTAGGATTAGTGCAGGATCGGGCGTGATGTTGAACTTGAAAAAGATTCAAGCATTCAACGGGATGAGCGGGTTTTATGTGACATCTTGTGAACATCACATTTCAAGCGATATTCACACAATGGATTTAACTCTAGCGGTTGATAATTTTGGGGGCTGATATGAGTATCGAAGAGTTGTTGTTGCAAAGCATGACAACGATAGCAAACAACGCAAGCGTTCAACGCGAACCTCGAATTGTGTTTGGTGAAGTCGTTGGGGTTAATCCTTTGCGCGTTAAAGTTTCAAGCGGTTCTGATGCATATGAAATCGATGAAGATTTCATGATCGTTGGAGAGATGTGTCGAAGAAAAGTATTAAAAATTCCTGTCGATGGATCACCAAAACATTTCCACACCGAAAATGATATGCTCATTGATGTTATTGGTACAAGCCCATCTGGGCCTGTTGTTTTCGCACCTGCTGGCGGTTCCCTCCCCTCCCCAACAATTCCAGATCCAAATGATCCGAGCAAACAAATACCAAATCCGAATTTCCCAACAGAACCATCAATATTGTCGTTAAATCACAAACACTCAATCGATCCGGCATTGCCTGAGATGTTGCTTCGAAGAGGCGTCAAAAAAGGCGACAAAGTCATCATGATTCGCTTAGAAGGCGGTTCAATACATTATGTCATTGAACCCGTGAAAGGAACGTTGAATGACGAAAATGATGTTAGTGATGGCGATGTTGTTGATACAGAGGAGGAACAAAAATGATTCCAAAATATCAAGGCGTTTCAGACGTAAAACTCGAAACATTCAAGAATCGAACATACAGAATCGACTTCAAAAATAAACGTATCGTCGGGATGATCGACGGAAATGAGGCTGTTACGCAGGCGGTGAGGAAACTTGTTAAAACAGAGCGGTATTCTGAGCGAATTTATTCAGGCGATTACGGCATTGAGTTGTTGAGGTTGATTGGTGCATCAATTCCGTTTGTTGAATCAAATCTTGAGTTGACGTTATCGGATGCATTTATGCCAGATGATCGAATTCGAGAAATTCGAAATATCAAAATTGAGCGCATTGATTGTGATGGTATTGCGGCAACGTTTGATGTCTCAACTGTTCTCGGTGAACTAAAAGCAGAGGTAACAATCGGAGGGTAAAATGGGGATTTATGATGATCTTGATAAATACACAGGGCCAGCGCTTTTACAGTCTGCGTTGAATGTCGTAACAGCGAATGTGGATAAACGCGAGGGTTCCGTCATTTGGGACACTCTTTCACCGTTATCTGTGATGGAAGCTGGCGTCATCAAGATGCTAAAGACGGTTTTGGAGAATACAAACATCCAAACGGCTTCAGGATCATGGCTTGATCTTGTTGCAAGTCAACCGCCTTGCGGCTTGTATCGTAAACAAGCTATTAAAGCACGCAAATTTGCGTCCTACACGCCGTTTGACTACCAGATGCAAGATAATACCACCTACACGTCAAACAACGGTTTAGGGCTAATCTGGCGCGTAATTTCGGCACCTGATAGCGTAGTGCTCAATCCAGGTCAGGTGATCGTCGAATGTGACACGCCAGGCGCAGAACCGGCTGGCGATTATGGAACACTGCAACCTGTCGCACCTGATAACGATTTGAAAACGTTTGAATTTGACGATGTACCAGCGATTAATGAGGGCGCAAATGCAGAGAGTGATCTTGAGTTTCGTTTGAGGATATGGGAATCGCTAAAATCGAATAGATACGGCGGGAATTTTGATGATTATCTTGAATGGTGTTTGACCTCGTTCAGAGATGATCCAAACGGCGCATCACTTGATGGCATGCAGTTCTACCCTTCAACGCGTTACATCGGCGGTGGAAATATCCTGATCTATCCTACAACGACGGGGGCGAACGGGTTCAAATACTACCCTGCATCAGCTGAAATTTGTAGCTTTTTGAAGGCATTTATCGATCCAGAGCCGTTGACAGGATACGGCGCAGGCGTTGCGCCAGTTGGTCATCGTGTAAGCATACAGCAGAGAAATGTAGACAGCTTCGCGCTGCATGTAGTGGTGACGCTCAAAGAAGGATCTGAACTCACACCTGAAATCGTAGCATCGGCGCGTCATAGCCTTGAAGGGTATTTCGAGGAATTGAGAGCGGCACTTGTATCTCAGAAGGGGGATACATTCCCGAATGATCCCGGCTCGATCGCTGGATACAGAACGGTATTGTATAAACAAAGGGTACTGGAAGCAGTTCGAATAGGCGGCAATTTCGAGGCGGCGACGAATGTTTATCGTGTGAGCGGTACAGGATACGAGTTCGAACTTCCAGAAGAGTACATCATCGATCTTTCATACTCGCCTCAAAGCGGAGGATTGCCAGTGCTTGCGGACTCTTTTGAGATCACGACAGGGGGAATGGGTTGATGGACAAGGAATTTTTTGATTACATCCTGAACCAGATAAAGACACATCCAGCTTTCCCGAAGATTTATGATGGTTTTCGGGAAATCGAAGAGCTTGAAAAGGCAGAAGATTCAATGCTGGAGTTGATCAAGGATATCGTCAAACGCGTTGAGTATGACAAGGTCGTCGAAACGTTTAGCCTTGAAAAGATTGCAGAATTTGAACGAAATTTAGGACTGAGCCAGGCAGGAACAAAAGACGAGCGCAAGGACAGACTTGTTGAATTCCTGCAAAGATCAGGCGTTATAAACGACGATGTGTTGTATAGAATCGCAGTTGAAGCAGCTGGGACAGATGACATCGACATGATATCACGTCCAGAATCGTACTCACTCGCTATCACGACGAAAGCAAACACGGTTGACGAAGACCTTGATCAGGATGGACTTCCAGACAATCTGCAAAAGGCGCGCGATGCAGTGATGCCGGTTGCGCCGCAAAACTTAAAGATAACAGTTGGTGTACAAGCGCAAAACTCGCGCGATGTAGTCGCAACATATGGGATGCGCGCAACTCTGCTCTCTTATATTGGACTCGCGAAGCCGTATGAGCCGTATCATACATCATTCGCCTATATCGGATTGATGGATGCAAACGGATCGTATGACCTATACAGCGATGATCTCATCGGCTTCATTGATCGACCTGGATCGGCGCCGGTGAGTACAAAGGAAATGATCGGAATTGACGAATACGACAAGATCGGATTGATGAACATTTCCGAAGGAGTTGAACTGATTCTATACTCGCGTTCAGGGCCATATCAGACGTTGAATCAAAACCTCGCGGCAGGAGCAAACGCTCATGTATATGATGAAGGCGCACCGACTACAAGAGACGGCGACGAAACGAAGGCGTACACGATCAAAGAAGTGTTCAACGCGGCTGGAGTTTCGCTCGATGCGACAAATCTTACGCTATTCGTCACATCTGGAAAACTTAAAATCCAGAATAACGGTTCGGCGACGGTTGCATGGAATAAGCTGACGTGCACAGAAGGTATGCCGAATACGATAGATGTAATTGCGACCGGCAGATTCAACGGAAATGGGATGCCGAATAACGTCGCATTTGCAAACAATAACGATTATTGGTGGGTGTTTCTCTCAAAAGAAACAAATTCGGACGTTGTGTCAGTAGTATCTAAGATATGCGGAACAAAACCAATGGAAGGTGGTGGATGGGCCGTGTTATGGAGTTCGAACGCAACGTATAGCGTGCTAGGGTTTTATTCGGACGATAATGCGACGGCACCAATACAAGAGATTGACGAAGACGACGCGTACATTGCACAAAGCACCCAAACAGGAACAGAGGAGCGAAGCGTAATCAGGACGCGCAACGCAAATCCGCAGGTTGAATTTAGAACGTATAGACTCAGAATCACTCAAAAATAAGGAGAATGAACATGTCAGGTTTCATAAAACGTAAAACAGTAATCATCCCGGCATATAGCGGTAGTGGCGAACCGTATATACACAGCTATTCGGTACATACATTACAAGCGATAGTTGAAGGTCTGATGGATGGGGATCAGGATATGAGGTTTGTTGACGCGCAAGGCGCGCCAACAGAAGGTATCAGTATGAACAGAGTTGGCACATACAACTCTACTGACTATGGTACCTCTACGACGCAAATTTACGATTCTGCTTCAGACTGTTACATCAGAATATGGTTCTTCCATGGGTATAACTCATCATACAGCGTCGGTGGAAGTATAAGTGAAACAGAAGGAGCATCTGGAAGTTATGGCGCTATTAGAATATATAGCGGTAATCTAACAAAAATTAATACTGGATCCTATGCAAATTATGAACATCCATACAATATCATTTTCGGAGTAAGACACGGTTCGCCGATCGGTGTAGATCCCGGGTATAACCTAAACCTCGATTTGCCGCTATTCGGATTCAATCATTTTAGAACTGCGAATAACAGTACAAGCATAACTCTCTCAAGAGAAAACTTTTCGGACTACGGGGCAACTGTAACTTTCATCGTGAAAGGAACTAGTAAAAAGACCATTATCGGTAAATTAACGCATAATCGGTATCATGTTACAAGTTTGTTTATATACGGTGATGAACTTCTGAACAACGTGAGGGAGGATGATGCGTATAAGGCTTGTGTTTTGACGCAGTACGCATCGAAATATGCGGATACTAACTTCAGTTTGTATAATGCTACACAAGCAATCGAGGGTTATGTAGTCCCGTTTTACAAGACATCATCTGGAAATATCGCAGGAAACTCGTTGACACATAGACGTGTAGGCGCGGCGAATAATGCAATATGGACGAATGTTTCTGCAACTAAATTCCCTTACAGCGGCGTTTACGTGACAGAAATTCCGAGAGTGTATGACGGCGATTCGGGCGAACTGTCAGGCGACGGCGTAGGTCTCAAAGGTTGGATCGATACGGATGTATTGAGATACGTCTCAGATGAGGTCGTACCACAAGCATCGCTCGGGACGGTTTACGGCGGTGGTGATTTCGTCGTCGCAGGTAAGGGGACGCTGATAGGTTGGGATGCGTCAAACTCACCGTTTAATGAATAGTAGGAGAAAGCCATGATATTCGCAGATGTATATATCACAAAGATCGGGAACGACATTCTAACAGCAGCCGCAGCAGGTAAAACAATCACGTGGCTAAATTGCAAGTGTTGCAACCAGTCAATCGACAGCATGGAAGAAGGCGCCGTCATGCAACTGACAAATCTTCCTGGGCAAACCGTTGCGACGGGATCGGCGAACCTTTGCACGATTGAGCAAGGCGAAGATGACAGCAAGATTGCAACAATATCATGCGAGCTGAACAACGAGAACGCACAAACATCAGGTTATGCAAACACATTTGGTTTATATGCTCAGTGTGAAGAGATATCAGGGCTTGCAGTGATTGCGCGAGTAGGTGGACAAAACCCAACGTATTTTCCGACGCCAGATCAGGACGGTAAAAATATTTTGACGGCATTCGTTGATATTTCCGTTGTGATATCGAGTGAGGCCGCCTCAAATGTTCTACTGAATCAACAGGCATACGCGCGGAATGCGGCATTATTGCAGGAAACGCAGGCGAGAATCGCAGGAGATCAACGAGCCGTGACCTGTTATAGTGAAAGCGGCGCGCCATATGGTGATAATCAAGATGTTTACGGAAGAAAAGTATTCAAAGAAGCGCTCTCAGTGAACGCAAACAATAACAGCTTCATGATCACGAAGCCATTGCAGACAGATTGCACAATAGGCGTTTTTGGTCAACGTTTGAGTCAGAATGCCACAATCACGTTTTCAGCACCAAATAATTCAAGCCCTGCAATATATGTAAATAACGACATCAAGCGAGACGGCGATCACGAAATGATAACATTTGGAACGGCATCGATGCCGTTCAAGGATGGGTATTTTGAAAACTTCACGATTACAAATGAGTTAGATGTGGATACGATTGTCGCTAGTAGCGTTGAGAGTCTCTCATTAAGCACGACCAGCATATTTTGCAGTAATATGATTCGATGTAAAGACGCAACAGTAACAAACATTCTTAATGTATCAAAGATTGATTCAGGAGATATCGAGTCAACAGGAACGGTTTTCGCTGATACAGTCCAGTGTGCAGAAATACGCGGACTAATTCCTCACATCGATAATACATCGACACTGCAATCACCAAAAATCCCGCTTGGCGCCATCGTCATGATCTGTTTAATGCGAAGCCAGACAACAACAGAAGAATCAATCCCGGCAGGATCACAAGTATCAGCGGGAGGCGGTACAATCGGAACGATTAAGATTGCGACCATAACGGGGAATAGCTTCCAGACGAGCCCCACGGGGGCAAATCTTACAGGTTACACTTTTAGAACGCTATGCAATACGACATTCGTAGCATCCAGCTCAGAAACGAATGTACTTGCGATTTGCATAGAATCACCGGTATGATGGTGATAAGCCTCGGATGAATTCCGAGGTTTTTTTTTAATTTTGTTGTTCCAAATAAAATGCGGAAAATATCGTATGCGTCTATATGCTTGTGCTTGCTACGAATTGAAGCGTTTTTACTCCCAAAAAGAAAACTCTCCGCGGGGGTGCAATTGTTCAATATTGCGTTGAATTCAGATAGTGTTTATAAAGGTTTTGTTTGGAATTTCAGTCCCAAAACACACTAAACATTCATGCAATATTTACCCACATATTTCACACCCTAACAAATGAAATCATGTTCAGTAAATTTGCAACAATCTACGCAGGATGGAACGACAATGACAAAGCCAGTAATCATAAAGAAATCAGGCAAGGTTTACGGCATCAAAGGTCTGTACAAAGATCCATCATCAGATAGATTTTTCGTCAGGTATTCTAAGGGAGGCGTTGATCGACAACTGACCATTTGTCCAAAAAATCTGACGTTTTCGGGACTCGAAAAGGCCGCAACCAAGGGTATGACGGAGCTCAAAAAGCGCGTAAACGGCGTGATTGATATTGAAAGGCCGGAAGCGTCGATCACGCCAAAAGACCGCATAGCAAAGGCGCAGGATGCGTTGGTTGATGCGATCCAGGATCATTGGGCGAAGCGCGGATCAACACAGAAACATATTCTGCGATTGCTTCGATTTACGAGGGGCATGTGTTTGTGCTCATGCACAAGAGATAAGGACAAAAAGCTCTATAACGATCACAATCTTGAGATCGCAAGATGTTTAATTGAATCTACTGAATTGTCTGATTGTCAGCGTGTCGAAGCATACAAAAGCATAAACAACGTTTTCACTGAATTAATTCATGCGGAAATTCATTCTGGATGCAATCCTGCGGTGACGGTCATTAAACCAAAACCAGTGAAAGGAAATCGCGAAACAGAATTAACTTTTGACGATGCCGCCAAAACAATCCGATTCATACGAAATGATGAAAAGACAGATGAAACAAAGCGCGCCGAGGCAGAACTATTTTTGCGTCTATGCATGGAAACAGGACAAAGGCCGATAGATGTTCATATGTGGAACCTGTTGAAGATGACGCCTGATAGATACTACCAGTTTTCGAGTCATAAAACAGATAGACGACATCGTGTAAAGCACAAGATTTCACAAGTGACGGTATCGCTTGCGATGTCCACAATGCTGATGCGAGGCGGATGTGTTGAATATCCTCAGGCAATCAGAAATAGATTTGATCATGACGACGAGTACAATTCATTCTTCAGCCTCGGCGTGCGCTCAATATGCAATTACATAAACGCAGCAATCAAGGATTCAGTCGGCGAAGAGAAAACATTGTACTCCGCGCGGCACTTTTTTATCTCAGAAATGTTCAGAATGACGCAATCTGAGTTTTGGGCCGAGGTGTTCACACATGAAGGTAAAACAACAAACCAACGGCATTATCTGCATGTAGATCAAAGCCAGGCGGATGAGTTGATCAGAGCGATGTCTGAACATCTTGATGAGGCAATCTCGAACGTAATCCAATAGGCATAAAAAAAGCGGCAATTATGCCGCTTTTTTATATATCAGTCGTTGTAAGGATCTGACTTTATGTGCGTTATAAGTTCCCAAAGCGCGTCTCAACATCCGCTTTCCAAAGGTGTAAGCAATTTTTCATAACATTCACATACTCAGAATCCTTCGGGATAAACTGAATCGCTTCTTCATCAGGTCGCCAAAAGATTCGCTTCAATTCAACGAGCTCATACCAGTTCGGGATAATATTTGTTGATGACGGCGAGATTGAAACATGTTCAACGCCTTCGCCGTTATCAAAGATCACAGTCCCTTTCCATCGGATGAAGTGAATTTTGCCAACGATCGCAATGCGTTCGCCGTCACGCTTAATATGTAGGTTTGAAAGGTGTTTGTTCTGTTCAATTTCTTCTATCGCTCTCATAATTCTCCCTCTACTTTGAATTTCGTATCAGTGAAGATAGTTCGGAAAGATCAACGCTTTTACCTCGTTTAGGCTTTGTAGACGTTGATCTCTTCTGTTTTAATCCAGATGAACATACTGCATCACCAAGATGATTAATGCTTCGATTGTCCTTGCCTGAGTAGATTGCTTTCAATGCTGGATCAACAACACGATCATCTATGCTCATATATGCTATGCAAGATCGAAGCGCGAAGGCCATGCACCCCTTTATGCCGTCTTTTTTCAGCATCTTCGTTATTGTTTTCTCCGTCTTTGTGTTGATCATCTTCCGATATGTTGCCGCATCTGCGCCGAAGTATATCGCGAGAAGGCTGAAAACAGCGATGTCGTCTGCGATTGCGTTTGGGAATACCTCCATGTTCCCTGCGGTGAAATTTGTTTCGAGTACTTGTTTGTAGTCTATTACATCGCCCCAATACCCACATGCATTGAAGAAAAGCTCAAATACATGCCTGCAATAGTGCCAGTACAAGAGCAACTTCTTGTCTGATCTTATCTCAGAAAGCGGTTTTGCAAGATTTGATGTGATTACGATCATGTGTTCTATTAATCCGCATTCAATCATCCTGCTGAATGCGTGGTCGTATTGACCAGATTCAAATTCCGGTTTTGCAGATGTTCCAAGCTCAGCGGCGCAACGTTCTAACAGCTATTTAGAGCTGTTATGATCAATCAATGTCTTTTCCATCACGCGTATCTCCTTATTGTTTCAAGGTATGATGAATAACAGCGCAAAAGCATTTCCAACGACACTTCGATGATTCTCAGATCAAGCCGGTGATCACTGGCGTTGACGTGGCATTTGGCGGCGTTCCAAGTTTCATATGCGGCTTTGATCGAATGATCTTTTTGATCCAGGACGGCGAAAAATGTTGTATCACTCATGGTTGTTCTCCTTGTTGGTGTTATTGCGTTTATTTTCTAAGAAATTTATTCGTTTGTTTAATTCATAACCGAGTTGACTGCTGAATTGATATAAGAGCGCATCAATCTTCAGGCTGTATCCGCGAGCAAGTTCATCGAGCTTGAAAAAAGCTTCTGCGATTTCTTTTAGATTGTACTGTTGAACATCCATGTCACACTCCTGATAATGAAAGCGATTCTGAGAACCCTAGCGCCTTCATGTCGTGCGAATATTTGCTGAATTCACGGTCGTTATACGCTTTCTCAGCGGCAATTTGAGCTGTCATAAGTAACTCATCCATCTGATCTTCAAGCGACTGCTGCTCCAGGTTTTGACGGATCAAATCATCGATCTCGACGGCCCTGCTTTCGTCACAAGATTGTCGTTCCATATATAGACGCTTGATCTCATACTCATAATCTGAGCTTTGCTGATAGATGTGCGTAGAGCCGGTGAATCTCTTTTCAAGATTGTAATATTCCGCGTCCAGAAAGGCGTCGGGATTCACCGTCTTTTTGCATGATGCCAGAATTTCAAATGCATTTGGGATGAATGACGGCTTGTCCCTGAGAACTCGCTGCGATCCTTCCCAAACATCACTGAGTGAGAATTCATGGAGAACATAAAACCATGCGGCAATCATAGCCTTTTTGCTGTCTGCATCACACTTCGGTGCGTTCGGAAATAATGACCAAAGCATTGTGAGGAAAGTTTGCGTTTCGTTGATATTCATATGATCAATCCTTGATCTGTTGGCATTTAGCTTTTGAAAGGTGAAGTAATATCAATCGACATGAAGTCATTTTTTGCAGGCTCATCCTTGTTAATAGGTTTGGATTGCCTGCGTTTTTTATCTGTGAGCGTATTCCCTAATATTCCGATCTCGCGCATCCATTCAGAGGCGTTGAAGCCATCCTTTATAGGGCGCAAAACATTCTCTTCGATGCATATCTTCCAGACCTGTTCGCAACATTTAAGCGGCTGATGGAGGTCTTTTGAGAGATGGGATTCATTTATCCAAACACTGTTATCAGCAGACGATGCAAGAATTTCAAAGAGGATTTTGAAACGAAGAAATTGGCTTCGATCTCCGTGATAGTGAAGCTGACTGCATCGATAAAACGGTTTCGATCGATGTATCAGGTCAGAGTCAACTTTAAACCACATATATCTCCTTTGGGGCGATTGCTCGCCCCATAATTAGCGTTTTTGATTTCTCTTGTAGAGTTCGTTGGCTAGGATTATGATTTCAGGATCAGTGATCTTTTCAGGGCTTCGCAGTTCATCTGTCTTCAAGATGTCAGCGAAATCCTTCAACACAGCTGCGGATGTTTCTCCTTGTTCAAGTCGGTGTGCCATGATGGTCACTGTGTAATTTCTTGCGTCAAATGCGCGTTCAGCTTCAGGCCGTTCGGTTTTTGTTTGCTTTGTTGCTTTGGGTTCATCGGCTTTTTTGGTTCCAGGTGCATTCGCTTTAACCTCTTGTTTTCGTTGGAACGCTTCCACGTTCCCATCAACATCTTCATCTGTTGCAATGCCGAAGATTGCGCTGAGAATGTATCGTTTGAAGTAAGTGATTGAGGCGCCGAGCTGCTGAGTCGCATTGCACTTGCTCATCTCAGTGTCAGTCATAACCATCTCGCTTTTCATCCATTCGCCAGACTCATGGATCACAAGCGTTTCAAGAAGATACTTGTCGCCATCGGTTGATACGTCTTGAGTGAACCAGAGCTTATGTTTTGGTAGTACGAGGCGAAGCATATCTATGATGCTGTCAAATGGGGCATACTTATAGCTATAAGCCTGCTTTGTTTTGGCAACATTGCCGAGTTCTGAACTCGCTGAAATCATCGATTTAAAAAGGTTTGTGCATTCGGTTGAAGTTTTCATGATTAATCCTTCAGATATTTGTTGAGGTACTCAGTGAACTCGTCGATCGCATTCTTCGTCGTTTTAAAATCTTGAGTTGCATTCAAAACGACTTTTTCCAAAACGAAACACATAAGCGTTAAACATTCATACGGTTGATACTTCTTGATAAGAATAACTGCGTCCCCCATGATTTCAGTCACGCGCTCTTCGTCCAGTTTGTTGTTGATCATAGATCATCCTCCCATTCATATTCATCGTCATCTGAGTACATGTCAGAATCGAATTCATAGTCATCAAGGCAAGCATTCAATCTACGCTCTAAATCAAGCCGGTCTTGCATATAATCATCTTCAAACATGTTAATTCTCCTCGCTGACTTTCGTTGAAATTGAGACAAGATTTGCGGCTGCGTTTGCGATCTGATCAACGAGCATACAGAAAAGATCGATGTTTGCATCATCCCTGTTGAGATTGACGGTTTTCAAGGCAGATGCGCTGCGAGTAATGATGTTGATTGATTCGCGCTTTGTGCGTTCGTTTGCAATATCCATATAAACCTCCTTAATCAAGCGACCAAGTCCCGTTTGGGCCTCGCCAATCTGGACCATGAGAAATTTGAGCTTGCTTCTTTCTCTCCGCCTTTTTCCTTGCAGACTCTTCCAGGTTTTGAGAAACATGTTCATGGATTAACGCGCATTCCATCTCACAAACCTTGAAGTATCCGTTTAGACCAGTTTTTATGTATTTATCGAGAAGTTGATTGATAAGTTGTTCGTCATCTTCTCTTATTACCGCTTTGCATGAAACCCTAAAAGCTTCTTCTAAATCTTCGCGTGTCTTGATGTGCTCAAACATTGTAATTCTCCTTGCTTGTGTTGCACTCCTGCATGATTTCCTTTTTGTTCTCAGATGCGTATTCCAGAATCGTCCAGAAATCGAAATCATCGTCATCTTGGTGCCGCGCTTCGATTTGCTCTGCGACTGAAATGTGTAAATAACAAAATTGTTTGATGAGGCTGTTCATATACTACTCCACTTACACGTTCATAGAACGTGCGTTTATGCATGAAAACTTGAATAAAATAAACCAATACCGTAAGGCTGTGCTGTTTTACGCAGCCTGTAATCATTCGATCAATACGCGTATCCAGCTTTGAGGATAACAAGTGATGCGTATTTGATGAACATCCATGCGTATCGTTTAGTGCAAACGATCATCGGTGATCCAAATCTAGGGCAAAAGTGAGGATCGTTCAACGATTTACCGAGTTTTGATTCCTCAAACGACCTAAAAAACGTCCTCGTTTTGTCGTTTACGTAAAATGTGAGATTTTTATCACGAGATACGTGACTTTTTACATAGATATCACGAATCATGCATTCAATATCGCACGGATCGCAAGGGAGGTACGATAACAATGGAACGCAACGTTTTGCAATAACAAGCCGCGTTTGAATTTCAACAAGTCCATCGATTCTGCATTGTGGATTCCTTCGAATCATATTCCAAACGACATCGAATGCAACAACAGCGGCTTCTTCCCTTAGCGAAGATTTAATCATGCTTTTTTCTCCTGTGGGTGTGGTTTAACAATCCGATAGATGTTTGAAGATCTATCGGAGAGAATACAAAGAACCGAGAGGTTCAAACAGCTCCCACAGTAGCTAAAACGCCCTTCCCTGTGAAAACAGGTCTTTTATAGACGTTTTCCTCTCGGTGTAATGCTAAGAGGTTTTTAAGGCAATGAACGCGGCCTTTAGCGCTGTGGATTGAGGTGTTTGAAGCCCCTTTGTTGATCAAACCTGATCAACAAGGACTTCATAAAGCGAAACGGAATAAAAGTAAACAAGAAAATTTAAATATTTGTAAAAGACTGACGCGAGTGCGTAAAAGACTGACGCGAGTGCGTAAAAGATTCATATCATTATTATAATAAGAATAAGAATAAGAATAAGACTGAGATGAAGATGCATCACGCGTTGCAAAAATTCACTTTTGGGATTGTCTAAACTTGTTACTTGTTGGTATAGTCAAACGCACCAAACGTCATCAAGTGATGACCATTCGCATGCGAGGTATATTATGGCGCAGTTATCGAACAAAAAGAGCAAGGCAATTGCAGCAAAAGGGCGCATGATGAAAGCCAGATGTCACATCGGGATGAATGGTTTACATCCGAGGGCGCTTGCTGCGTTCCAGCAAGCATTCGAAGGGAGTTGTATTAGACCGGAACCGTCAGATGTGATAAGGGTCAAGGTTCATAAGACATTTAGAGGTAATTTAGATCAGCTGATCAAAGCGCTTGAGTCAACGGGTGCGGTTTTCATCGTTCAGGAAGGCGCTTTTTTGACATTCTGGAAGTCGGAATGACGAGTTGATGTTTAATCGGCTCAGAAACGCGTCTATTTGGCCGTATGCGTGAGATTTTTGTGTTGCCTGGATAAATTACTGGATAATACAAAAAATTGCGTATACGTTAAATTTGACGCATTATTAAAAAGTCATGGATGATCAAAATGAAACGTTGGATCAGTTCAGAGCGCTTTGGAAATCGAAGCCAGGATCCAGGAAAAAAATCGAAGAAGTCGTTTCGATGATGAAGAGTGGCGCGATACCGAATGAAACAGGAAAGATGATCGCGTCAATAATGATCGTTATGGATGCATCATTGGACTCCGTCAGAGTCAAAAAAAAGGCTGCTGAATATCAGCAGCCATAATCAAATTCCGTTATTTATGCAGCCATTTCGTTTATCCTGTCGAATAGTTCTCGACATTCATTGTACCACTTAACCGCTGCCTCATGACCCCAATTTCGACGTGTGTATCTAGGAGGAATTCCGCAATTCGAGAGAGTACCTAAAAGTATTAAAGCATCATTGCAAAGTGTATCTATCATCAAATTGTCTGAAGATTTCACAGCTTTTTCAAACGCTGGCAAAAGAGTATTTTTTAGCAAATCTGCAACTTTTACGGCTACTGCATAAACCAATTTGGAGTCTTTGCATCCTGTCGGCGTATTAATGAAGTTGTTTAAATCGTAGGAAAGCCCCAACGCGGCTTTCTTTTCTCTTTTTTTCTGTTCTGTTTTTGCCTTTTTGTTTTTTTCTGCGTTTATTTTAGCGAGTCTTTCAAGTGTTGTCTGAGTCATATCTTTTCTCCTGTGGGTGTGGTTTAACAATCCGATAGATGTTTGAAGATCTATCGGAGAGAAGCATGTTGAATGTTTTGTTTCATTCAACACATGAACATGTATAACACATAACTTTTGTGGTGCAACAAAAAAGAAACAATAAGTTACTTATCATGGGAGTTAAATCGAGAATGTGTTCATAATAAACACATAATTTTCGCAATCTTGTGCATTCTTATGCATTTTTTGTCCATTATGCATATCCGTTTATAGAAATGTGATTAAATTGTGTTATGATTAAATTGTGTTATGATTCTATTGGGTTATGAGAGCTTATTGGTGAGTAATGATGATAAAAAAAGATAAGATATTATCGCCTCGGCACGAGAAATTTGTCAAAGCTCTTGCGTCAGGAATGGACCGAGCAGATGCATATATTGAAGCGTATCCAAATTCACGCAAAAGCAAAAGAGAACGAGTTGCGAGGACAGCATATCAACTTCTTCAGCGTCCTGAAGTCATGGAAGCGTATCAGTGTGAACTTGCTAAGCATCGAGCAGAAGAGGATGAGCGAAATCGATGGACATATGAGAGGTCTGTTGAGGTTCGATTGAATGCGATTAAATCAATCGAAGAAGAACGAGAAAGACGAAGAAATGCGCAGGAAATGCTGGCGAAAGCGATGTTGCAGAATCCACCTGCACACTTGTCATCAGAAGAAGCAAAAATTGAGGCGCAACGAATACTCATGATGCCAGTACTGACTACGCAAACAACAACAGCACTATCTCAGCTGTGCGACAGCCTTGATAAGCTTACAGGGTTGAATCGCGATGGCGCATCTTCTGATGATGTGATAATCCTTGGAGATAATGATGTCGACGAGTAAAAGGATTGAACCACGTGATATCGTGGGGTGTGGATATCGCGAATTCTGGAATTGCAAAAAGCGATACAGAATCGTCAAAGGTGGCCGAGGATCGAAGAAATCGACAACAACAGCAATCTGGATAGTTTACAACATGATGTATTACTTCCATCGATACGGAGTAAAACCGAACACGCTCGTTTTGAGATGGGATTACTGCTCGCATTCGAATTCAACATTTGCTCAACTTCGATGGGCTATTGATCGACTCGGCGTGTCACATCTTTGGAAGGTTTGGACAAAGCCGTTGTGTTTGATCTACTCTCCATCAGGTCAAAAGATTTTCTTTCGCGGCTTAAAGCATCCAGAATCGATCACGTCAATGACTGTCGAAACAGGACATCTTTGCTGGTGTTGGTGGGAAGAAGCAAGCCAGTTCAGGAATGAACAGGACTTCAACAAGGTTGATCTTTCAATTCGTGGTGAGTTGCCTGCGCCGTTGTTCAAGCAGCACACAATCACATTCAATCCATGGAGCGATAAACTCTGGATAAAGAAACGCTTTTTTGACAATGAGCGTGATGATTGCCTTGCAATAACAAGAAATTACGACTGCAATGAATACCTTGATGCAGATGATATTGCATTGTTTGAACGGATGCGAATTGAACAGCCGAAAAGATATGCAATCGAGGGACGTGGCGACTGGGGGATATCCGAAGGGCTTGTGTTTACTCGATGGAGCTTCAAACAGTTCGATCCGGATGCGATGGTCAGGATGGTAAAACAGAACAAGCTTCCACCTCAACCAAGGTATATCAAACGATTTGGGATGGACTTCGGATTCAGTCATGATCCAACTGCTTTCGTTGCGCTTTTGATCGATGAGGATAAACGTGAGATTTACATATGCGCAGAGGTCTATAAGACCGGCATGGTAATCGATGACATTTACAACGAATTGAAAGCGCTCGGATGTGAAAACGAAAAGATTGTGTGTGATTCAGCACTTCCACAGATGATTGAGGAATTACGAAGGAAAGGATTGCACGGTGTTCGAGGTGCGAAAAAAGGCCCCAATTCAATCAAAGATGGCATCGCACGTCTGCAAGATTACGAGATATTCATTCACCCATCATGCAAAAATGCAGAGGCTGAATTCAGTAATTACACATGGAAAACAGATCGACTTACAGGGCGACAGCTTGAACAGCCGATTGATGAGTTCAACCATCTAATCGATGCAATGAGATACGCAACTGAAGATATCGTCAGAACTGAGTTTAGATGGACGCGTGTTTAGTGATTATTTTTTCACAAATTTCGTGACAAATACGTCATTCACAGATATTCTGATTGTGTTGGTGGTAACGATTGATATTATTACCTCGCGCGCCAGCTATGTTGATTTGTTAACGCCAACACTGCAATCTCGGAGTGTAACGTGTGCGATTTTAAATTCAAAGTCTATGATATTTTGGAGAATGGATGCGAGGTGTTCAAGGCTGAATATTCAGATCCAGTGAAGGCGATCGTGTATGGTAGACATATCGCAACTAATCGCGGCGCTCTAGCGAGTATCAAAGGAAAGTCAGATGAGGTTTTGATCTACACTGAACAAAGGGAAGATCAAAAAGATCACATCGTGATGAAAGAAGGTGAACTTGGAAATCACATTGCAGGGAATTCAACAAGATTGGCTGTCATCGTTTTGGAGGTTTGAATGCAGGTAAAACATTATGTCCAAGGGGGCGTTGAAGTGATTGATGTCATTCGCGCATTTGGGTTGAACTTTGTTCTCGGCAATGCCGTTAAATACATCTGTCGATGTGGTCGAAAAGGCGATGAGGAATGCGCAATCAATGACTTAAAAAAAGCGGTGGATTATCTGAATTCTGAAATCGAATATCTTGAAAAGCATCACACAAGAAATGAAGATCTTTCTGCTCTTGCAGCGAGAGAACGTACATGACTGCAATATTATACGCGCTGGCTTTGATATGTCCGTCTTCAGATGCGGTTTTCATTGATGATAAAGGTCGATGTGTTTCTGTTTGTATAGAAAGTAATACAGGACCATGTAAGATTGATGGAAAGTTCATCACGCCATGTTTTGATGATGATGGATCATCTTTGTGTGATGCGGAATTTGTCGAGGTTGACGATGAACAGTGAAGAGCATCAGGAACAATGCGCTGTCATGAAGTGGTGGTCGATGAGATGCAGCCGATTTGGAATAGAAGAAAATATGCTTTTTGCAATTCCGAACGGTGGAAAACGTGATGCGATCACAGGAAAAATTCTGAAAGATGAAGGTGTTCGGGCCGGAATACCAGATCTTTTCCTTGCTGTACCTAGGATGAACGGCGATCCAAAACACGGATTGTTCATAGAAATGAAAAAGAGAAAGGGCGGACGAGTTTCGCAGGCACAAAAAGATATGATTGCGAATCTGAATGACGAGGGATACGCGGCTGTTGTCTGCCATGGGTTTCAGCAGGCCGTTTTAGCGATTGAGATGTATCTGAAAGGAGCAATGAGGATATGAACAAAGTGATTTTGTTTGGGCGCCTGGGTAAGGATCCAGAAAAGCGAACGACGCAGGCAGGAAAGACGGTTTGCAAATTCACTCTTGCGACAGATCGCGGATATGGCGATTCAAAACAAACCGATTGGCACAACATCACAGCCTTCGATAAGCTCGCTGAAAACTGTTCGAAATACCTCAAAAAAGGATCTCAATGCCTCATCGAAGGGCGCATTCAATACGACACATTTGAGAAGGATGGCGCAAAGCGAACAAGCACATCGATTATTGCGCAGAATTTGACGTTTGTGGGCGGTTCCGTGTCAAACGGTAATAACTATACAGAAGAAAAAAAAGAGCCGGATAACGGCCAATTTAACCCGTTCATCGACAATGTAGATGATGAACCAATTCCGTTTTAGGAAGGAGAACGCAAATGAGTACATTTGGAAAAAAAGACCTGGTTGATTGTATTGCGGATGAGTTTTCATGCACCAAAAAACAGGCAAAAAGTTATCTCGAATTCATATTTGATAACGTCATCGAAGCTCTTAAACGTGGCGATGATGTTGAACTACCTGGATTCAAACTTGAAGTTGTTGAGAAAGAAGCCTGCGAACGTCGCAATCCTAAAACCGGCGAAAAAGTTCATGTTGAAGCAAAGAAAGTTGTAAAGATTAAAGCGTTAAAACAGCTCAAAGACGCGCTGAAAGGTTAAAATTCGGAGCTTCTCACACGAGAAGCTCTTTTGTTAGGTGACATGGATGACGATCAACGAAATCATCAAAAGACTTTCCGATATTGTTGAGGAAATCGACAATCTCAGAGAGGAACAGAAAAAGCTTGCACATGAGCTGAGTGATAAATTCACTAAATTCGATGCGCTTGTGAACTGCATGAGCGACGAGAAAAAAGAAGAAGCGTCAGATGACATTGAGAATGAGATTCTGGAGAAAATAAGAAGATCAAGATCGAAGAGGGGGCTTGAGTTCAGCCGCAACAAGAAATTGTTTTCAATTGAACAGCAGAACGCGGTTTATAACATGATTGATCGCGGATTGATTGAGTTGGTCTATTCCGAAGTGTCTCGTCACAAGTATCTTAGAGAGGTTTCTAATGTACATTGCGTTTGATTTCGATGGAACCTGCGTGAAAAGCGATTGGCCTGATATAGGTGAATGCCTTGAAGGTTGCGTTGAAACGCTTCGTGAACTTGCAAATGCAGGTCATAAATTAATTCTCAATACATGCCGTGAAGGCGTTCTGTTGGCTGATGCGATTCGTTGGTGTGCAGAGCGTGAAATCCCAATGTATGCCGTAAACGACAATCCTGAGGCGCGATCGAAATGGGGAACATGTCGAAAGGTATGGGCAGATATTTACATCGATGATCATGCAGTAGGCGTTCCGCTTCGTAATGGCTGCGTCGATTGGGCGAAAACAAAGGAATTAATCAAGGAGTATTTGAACAATGGCAAAAAAGATTGTTGATAACACTGGTGCAACTGAATTTACATTCATGATCACTGGATTCAACCTGGATATGATCGAGGCGTTGTGCAAATACGCGCAGATGCTTGATTTCGTTACCGCCTCGCCGAAAGAAGAGTCATTGAGTGTTGATAGCGTTTTGAACTCGATCATCAATGATGCGCTTCTGAGTAACATTAAAGAAAAGTGCAAACGTCACGGGTTCATGGATTGTGAAGAGTTCATTGAATCAATGCGGTCATGCGAGGATGGCGAAGAGGTCGCATCGACATGCCGATATCGTGAGAAGGTCAGAATGAAAACAGAACGCGATAACATATATTCACATACGCCGGTTGAGGATGCACAAAGAAAGATTAAATTTGAATAAGAAAGGCCTCTGATGGAGGCCTTTTTTTGTGCATGAATGTAGAATCCTTCATGCGTTTACCCCGAATCCGTTTACCAGCCAGATTTGGAGTGAAGATAATGCCTGGTTACCAGTCAAGCAATATCACACAGCTATGATCCGAAAACTCTCGCTGCAATTCTGGCGCCCAACGATGACGGTTCAGCTTGTTTTGTATCTGGCGTCGATGATCCTGCTGGCGGAGTTGTGCCACGTCTTGCAACCTGCTCACTAAAGAGAAATGATTTGTCTTTTCTAAGTGTGTTGATCTGTTCATCGAAGCCGGACTTGATATTTCCGTTATCATCGACGTCGATCTTGTTTGAATCGAGCAAAGCCATAACAATGTCAGTGTCATGAGGTTTTGCATCTTTCATTGTGCCAAGCGCATACTTGATAGCCTGGCTTTTTTTGTAATCGCTCATGTCTTTGGCGAATTTTTCCTGAGCGGCTGTGTGTGCGTTCTGAAGCTCTTCAAGTTTTGTAGCAAGCTGAGCATTATCGCCTTTGAATTTCTCAAGCTCTTTCAGGCTCTTCTCGTGGTCTTTGATGCGAGTTTTGTATGACTCATTCTCTTGCTGAAGTGCGCCGTTGATCTTTGTCCATTCATTTAAAACAGCCTGAATTGCTGAATCTGGAACACCTAACTCTTTTAATCTTGCCTCGTTCATAATTCCTCCATTGACATGTTTTGGATTGCGTAATATTCGCAACATGTGAACACTTAATCACAAGTGAGGGTAAAATGTCCATAAAATTTAAACTGATATCCTGTTTATGTGTTGTTTTCGTACTTTGCGTTATGGTTGCGCGTATCTTTATTCAGGATAAGCAAATCAGAACACTCACAGTAGAGGTTGAAATCCTGACGGAGGATGCAAGAAATAATAAAATTCTGTATAGTAGATTACAGGATGATATCGCGCGTCAGAATCAGTCCATTATATTGATGTTTGATGCGCAATCTAAAGCACAGAGGGATCATGCAAAACGTATCGAAACCATTGAAACAAGCGAAGATGCGCGTGATTGGCTTGATGTTGATATTCCTGAATCAATCAGGATGTTATTCAATCCCGGATGTAAAGATGAGTGATTGCGTTACGCCTCCGCAGGAAGTTTTGATTGAGCCGTGCAAAAAGCCAGAGCCGGAAACAATGAAAACGAATCGAGATCTTG
Source organism: Candidatus Methanarcanum sp. (assembly GCA_045600635.1). GTDB lineage: Archaea > Thermoplasmatota > Thermoplasmata > Methanomassiliicoccales > Methanomethylophilaceae > Methanarcanum. Next base: position 6,124 of record JAZRYJ010000055.1, on the reverse strand, counting down.
TTGTGTATCTTTCTGAGCTTTTAACTGCTTTTGACGTGTGCGCATCAAAGGTTGATGCGATAAGGGGGATTTATGATCGAGATCAATGAAGGCGCGCAGGCTCTTTCAAGCTTTGGTTTGTATGCAATATGCGCGGCGTTGACGTGTGCTGTTGTTTACTTGTTCAAGGTTCATCGTTCTCTTGAGTGCAAGTTTCGGGACTACATAACAACAACATCGAAAGAGCTACAAGAAAAGACGACAACAGCCTTGAATGATTCAACGAATGCACTGAGAGCTTCAACTGAAGCACTTAACAGAATCGCAACCGTTATGGAGCATAAACATGATTGAAATAACGAGAAAGATGATAGATGAGCTGTTCAATAAAGATCGCATTGAAGCCATCGAAACAGCGCGAAGGTATTACGCAAACAAAAATGACATCTGTGAGCGAAAGCGAGAAATCGTTGCACCTGATGGCAGTATGATTGAATCGAAATTCCTCACAAACAACAAGCTGTCACATCCGTTTGTGAGGAAAATCGTTGAACAGAAGGTTGCCTATTTACTAGGCAAGCCGTTCAATCTAAAAAGCGATGATCAGGTGCTTCTTGATAATGCATTAGCGTTCTATGATCGTAAATTTATGCGGATGCTTCGATCTGTATGCAGGGATGCAATCCTTTGCGGTGAATCGTGGGTTATGGTGTATTATGACGAATCCGGAACGCTTGAATTTAGGCATATCAAAACAGAAAATATTGGCGCTGTTTACGAGGATGAGTATGAAGAAAAATTATCCGCTGTCGTAAGAAAGTACAATGACGCAGACACAGACTTTTTTGAGGTGTGGGATTCTGAGTCTGTTCAAGTTTATGCTGATATTGCCGGAGAACTTCGTTTGCAGTCGAAACGCGCTCATTTCGGTGGGAATGATGACGGTGATACTTCTGGATATGGTAGAGTTCCATTTGTCAGGTTCAAATACAACGCACTCGGGATTGGAATTCTGAATTTTGTCAAATCGCTTGTTGATGATTATGACAGAATTTCATCTGATCTTTCTAACCTACTTCAAGATACACCAAACACGATGAGGATCATCAAGGGATACGGCGATAATCCTGAAATCCTTGTCAGAAATATGGCGATGTACAATCTTGTGATGATGGCGCCTGATTCAGACATTACGACGCTTCAAAATACGATCGATATTCAGGCGAGTGAGGCGCATATGACGCGCCTTCGCAAAGATATCCTTGATAGTGCATGCGCAGTTGATACGCAGGAAGCGAGCCAGGGTAATTTGAGCGGTGTTGCGATCAAATTCAGATTCGCAGATCTTGATCTCGATTGTCAACAGATGGGAAGCGAATTCGCGGCTTCGCTTGAGGAATTGACGTGGTTTATCTGCGAGGATCTTGAAGCTCAGGGGGCTGGTGTACATGATCCAGCTGATTTGACTTTTGTTTGGGCGACAGAATTGATTGCGAATGAACAGGAAGTGATCCAGAATCTTCAGAACAGCGCAGAAATTCTCAGCCTTGAAACGCGTATCGAACAGCATCCGTATGTAGATGATCCAGCCGCAGAATTAGAACGTCTGAACGAAGAGCGGAATGGTGTGCCTGGTGAGGTTTGATCATGGTTACGCGCAAGGCAAACAGCCGAGTCTATTGGGCTGATCGAGAAACGCAAGATCGGAATGTTTTCGGCGAAATCGAAGGCGTTATTGCGCGTGAACAGAACGTGATTGCAAAAGAAAAAAAGATCTATGCAGCCGCGCGAGCTGATCTTGATCGTGAAATGAAAACTCTTCTGGACGATGTTGGCGAAGAAGCTGTCACGCAGGCAATACTTCAAAAGCCATTGACCGCAAAAGAGCTTGAAGATTGGTCACATCGTCAACAGAACCGTCTTGATGAGTTAATCGCTCAATTTGGCGAAAAAGAAGGCCGAAAAAAGTACGGATTAGAAATTGCTGCAACAGGTAAACAGTCGCGCGCAAATCGCGTTGTTCGACGTGTTACGGCTTTAAAAAATAGCATTGACCTGATTGCCGATGCATCAGCTGAAAAGGTTGAAAGCGTAACAAGCGAAGCTCTTCACAAAGAAGTACAGAAAGGCGCTGAATCATTCAGCAATCAAATTTCAACAGGGCTTGATGTTGATTTCAACGCGAACAGCGAAAAGGCAACAACAAGAGTTGCGCAAACAGTATTCAAGGCCGAGGATTTTAGTGATCGCATATGGGCAAATCGTGATGTTTTGGTCGATGATCTGAATCGGAGCGTTGGTCTTGCTGTTACAAATGGATGGAGCATTGACCGCCTTTCAAAAGAGTTTGAACATAACGTTGCTGTGAACGAGCGATCATCCGAGCGCATATCCAGAACAGAAATCAATCGCATATCGAATCAAACTGAACTCGTTTACTACAAAGAAAACAAGATCAAGTATTACAGGTTTGTGGCGACTGAAGATGCTCGAACATGTGATATATGCGGAAAACTTCATGATCAAATCTTTGCTGTCGATAGCGCTGAAACAGGTGCAAATTTCCCACCTGTTCATCCTAATTGCAGATGCCGGACGGTCATATCAACAGTTGATGAGAACGGGAATGAGGATGATTCCTGGCTCGATGATATGCAGAAGGAAATTGATGAAGCGATCGCTGAAGTTGACAGTGAAGAGAATAAGATTGAAGAGGTAAATGCAGAATTACAACGGATAAACACCAACAAAGATCTAATAAACAAAAAGATCTCTGACTTCAAATCATGGAAACTCTCATTGCTTGCAAAAAAAGTCGACAAGGATGAAGCAATCCAATCAATCAAAGGTGAAGAAAACTGGAAATCTGGTGATGATGCAATTGTCAAGACGGCTCATGTTTGGAGTGAAGACGGAAAGCATTATGTGATGGATAATAATTCACATGAGTTCCCTGATTTCAAGATTGTTGCAATAGTAAATCAAACGCCAGGAAGTCAGTTTTATTGGAAATCTGAAAATTTACCGAAAGACATAGAAGCAGCCGTCGGCAGTATCATTTCAAACAACCTTGATCTAACTTCATCAAAATTGATCATGGATAAACGTAGCGCAGTCAGAACACACGTGAAATCAGTTATAGATGATCAGCTGGTGATCGAAGAAAAAAGAAAAGCGTTCATGAACTGGAAAATGCGAACACTTAACACAATCGGAGAATAACAATGGCAACATTAGAAGAAAAAAAGAAAAAGTTAAGTGAATGGAAGAAACAACTAAAAGATATTGAGAAAAAAAAAGACGAATCAGAAAAAAAAGTCAACATTCTGACGGCAGCAGAGCCATACATCAAAGATCTTGAAGCTCTAAAAAAAGATCTCAGCAAAGCGAATGCACAAATGACTGATTTAGAAGATAAATATGATAACATTATCAATTCCATTTCAGTCAAAAAAAAAGAAATCGAATCAATCGAGGAATCAAAAAAGAGGCTCAATAATGAGTTAAAAAAGCAGAATGATGAACTAGTTGATAAACTTAATGAATTAGAATCGAAGATGATCAAAGATAGTTCAGCTTATTTAATTGAGTGTGAAAAGGTGGAAAACTCATTAAATAAAGCAAACGAAACATTAAACAACAACCAAAATATTGAAATAGATGGTCTTATCCTGGAGTCAGAAAAGCTAGATGCTGAAATTTCGGAGTGGAATCCAATCGACGAATCAGCAGTGATGCCAATATTGAATTCAATTTCAAAGACTGAGCAAAATTTAAAAGAAGCGTCTGAACAATTGAAACACGTTAATGATGCACAAGAAGCAATGGTTGAAGAAAAGGAAAATTTAGAAAACGAAAAGGCCGTCCAATCAAAAACAATAAACGCAATCACTGATGATTTAACACTCGCAAATGATGAGGTGCAATTATACTTCGATAATTCCGGTTTAGGAATGATAACAACTCTTCAAGATCTGAAAAAAGCCACAACATCAGCAAAATCTGCTAAAACGAAGAGTGAAAATGCATTTAGTAAACTCCAGGCGGATATTACGGCTCTTGAAGCTGACATTGTGAATGAGGAACAAGCGGCACAAGCTGCGGCGTCATCAAACAATTCAATAACAAGCTCAGAACTAAACAACGAATTAATCGAATTATTGAAATTAATTTCTGATGAAGGTGTTGATCCTGCGGCGTTTAATATGTCTAGTCTTGTACCAAAGCTCAAGGCAGGCGTTAAATATGATGATTTGCCATATAATGTAAAAGCTCAATATGATGTAATATCAGCAAAATCTCAAGAAATTGCGAATTATGCATCAGGAATACTAGGTGGAGCCGGAATATTGTCAGTTCACGGCGATGAGATTTGGGTTGATTCTGTAACCATAAAAGGCATAAACAAATCGAAGATAGATGTTGTAAAAAACGTTTTGAAAGCAGTCAATACCATTGGGAATTTTAAGGCGCCAACGACTGCACCGACGAAGGTGAATGTTATTGAAACGATATCGAATTTTGAAAATAAAATTAGGCAGCTTGCAAGTTCAGATCCTTCTTTCTCTGGTGATATCATTGGTCTTAATGGATTCGATCTGGGACAGCCTGAACCCATTGTTTTTAAAAGGGATGCGTCTTTTGAGGCGAATCTTACAGCTTCGCAAAAAAATACGATAAAAAAAGCACTTGCAATAATGGTTGCAAACCCATCATCAAAAAGCTTGCCTGTAAAATTTATCAAGGCAGATGATGGAACGGATTTCATACCTCTTGCAGATCTTACATTCGAAAATGGTAAAAAGTTATGTCCTGCATTTCAAGCTGTATCGTCAATGAATCTGACTCAGCCGGAAACAGCAAAGAAAAAATTTAATCCTGAATCTCTGCACGGTCTTCCAAAATACACAGCATCATACAGGGAATTCAACAACTGGTTGAGGAATTTAAGCAATCCGTCAATGCAGTCAGTATCCGATCTTGAAAAATGGGCAAAAGAGTGTGATGAAGAAATGAAAGACTGCATTTGTCCATTTAACATGATTCTGCAGCGAGGTAGCGGCGCCATTCCACAATTCGATCAGCTGAAAAAGGGGGACATCTTTGTTGATCAAGGTGTAATGTCTACAACGTATTCTTCTAATGCTGGTTTTGGTGGATCAGTTATGCTTTTCATTAGGGTAAAAAAAGGATCTCATGTATCATATGCAACCCAATATTCTGCTTTCCCAAACGAGCAGGAAATTGTTCTCCCAAGGTGTTCAGCTTTCAAGATTATTGAGATTGACGATACGTCATACCCCAAAAAAATCTACATGGAACTGTTACAATAAAGGATTTAAATATGGATATAAGACCTTTTTTTGACTTTGCAGCTAATGCAACCAACCCGCTTTTTTTGAAAATCTTCAGATTCATTCCAAGAGCGTTAAAAAGAGACATCGTTGAATTGCAAAAATTCCCGACGAGACTAACTGGATCATACAGTGATGATGTCTTTGAAGCTTGTATTGCGTGGAATATTGTATCAGAAAGATTTTGGTTAAAGTATGAGGTCGACACATTATCGAAGTATGAAATGATGAGCCAGTATCCTAGATATGCAGATTCGATGCTTTGGATGGAAAGAACAACATCGCTCAATCTGTCATGCACTCAAGATGCATTGTTTAAATTTAAATTCAGCTTCAAGGACTTTAACGGAGAAAACTCAAGCAATAAAGATCTTTTTGAAAAGATTTCTGAGAACTCATACAGCGTAGTGCCTGACGATTTCTTAAAGATTGCGAAAATTTTAACATCCGATGAATATGCGCGTTTTTGGGAAGATGAAGACATGAAGATGTCAATAGACGAAATTTTGAGCGAAATCAGTCTGAGATATTCACTGCATCACGCTTGACGAGAAAATCAATCCGAGGTATTTACTGCATCACGCTTGACGAGGTAGAAATATCTCAGATTAAAACAAAAGCCAAGCGTTCACAGCTTGGCTTTTTCATTATGGTGCGCTCGGCGAGCGCACGTTCTAACGGGTGAAAGTCCCGAATCCGCCCGGTAGTGGGAAGGATATAGCCGAACACCAAGGGTGTCCATCGCGAGGTGGAATCTGAAGGAAGGTGTAAGCAAATCTCCGGTCTGACGA
>JAZRYJ010000054.1:0-12092 GCA_045600635.1 Candidatus Methanarcanum sp. | reverse complement strand
AAAGGAAGATGGGCGACACCGTGTACGGTAAATCGATGTCCAGGATGGCCGATGAGATAAAATGCATGTGCATAGCGCACAACATCAGGCAGATGATACGTTTCAATGTGGTGGTGATATGAGGGTTTCCTCAAAGCCGTCAGCCGTCAATCATATTCTGTATGGCAGTCAGCATTTCATTTGTATTTTCAGAGCATATGGTGACATTACGTCCGTCTTTCAGAGTTATTTTCACCGCATCCATACCAGGTACGATATAACCTCTCTTTTTGATTCCGGATCTCAGTCCCCATCCGCCGAATTCACGGATGGCTTTCACACTGATAATTTCACATTTCTCAACGTCATTCTTTTCGATGATGAATTTTCCGAAAGTCTTAATCTGGATTCTGTCTTCTAATACGTCGACTTTGAATTTTATGAATAATGCTGTATAAATCAATGCGACCAGTAATGCCGTTATGATGATGGCGCAGATCACAACAGGAGGTTCCCATTTACCTTCGATTATTAAAGATGCAATAAAAATAGATTCCAATGCTATGAGTATGATGGTAACTATCACCTTTGCAGCACCTTTGAGCAAATAATTCTCTGTATGATAGAGACTTTTTTCCATGATTGATGTTTGATTTTTCGTGATTTAAATATTTGCGATTGATGTGCGCCATTTACGAAAAATGAGAATAATGGATCACGTACATTCGGCAGTCTGAATATATTTTTCTTTTTTAGTGCTTTCATGGAATATTTTAATAAATAAGATCATTAAAATCACATGGGCTACATTCTTTGCGAATAATGCTATTTCAGGCAATGGGGTCATCGGCCCCTTTGCTATGTATGAGAATATGGGATCTATGCTGATCAGTAAAATGAATGTGAGAAGTACGACCCACATGGTTTTGTGATTCACATGATTCCATTTTATGAAAGGTATGAATGCGAAGATCCAAAGCATATATTGAGCAGAATATACTTTGCTGAAAGTAATGAAGACCATTGTTATGATGATTGACATCAGACACAACATTTGGAAATCTTTTTCTTCATTACTGCTTTTTGACCATAATCTGGCAATGAACCATATTGCTGTCGCAATCAATGCCACCACTATGACGACATTCATCCATTCTGCGATCATATCTGGAACGTCTCCTGTCAGGGACAATGACCCATAAAGCGGCTCTATGGAATCAACAATGGGTATGAATAGATCGACCATTAACAAAATTGTGCTCATTACACTCTCAACCTGCATTCCGCGATCTGAATGATATGATATGTAAGCAAATGCCGATGAAGGATCATTGATCAGGAAAGGCAACTGTATCATCAGACCGGTGATTATTGCTATAATAAGGAAAGTCATTGTGTTCTTCCAGTCTTTTTTGACCAATAATGCAATTGTGAATATCGGAATCAATATGATCGGATATATCTTGATGAATGCAGCACAGGTCAACATTATTGATGACGGAACATACTTTCTGTTGATGAAAAGGTAAAGCGAGATTATTACGAACCCAACGGCGAAGATATCATTACGTTGCAGCATCATTTTGTTGGCTACGAACATCATTATGATCAACAGGATCATGACTTTAAAACGGTCTATTTTGAAGTGTTCGCATAGTTTGAATGTGAAATAAATCGATATGAATGTGAATACAGTTGTCCAGATGCAGAATACTACGTAGAATGATGTAAGATCCCAAGACAATAATTTAGGAACAAGGAACATCAACAATGTTAACGGCGGATATTCAAACACATAGTCGCTGTATGGCATCAGTTGTTTGTCAAAAATGTCACTGATGTCATTGTAGTAGTTTATGACATCCTGATCGAACCTATCTACAAGCCCTGATACAATCATTATTGTAAGCAGAATCAGCAATGAGGCCGAAGTCGCGATCCAGAATACAGTTTTCTGTTTATCATCGGACAATCTGTAATATCTGTCTTTGATATCAGAAACTGGGTTTATCATTATCACCGCATGAGTAATCAGTAAGAAATAATTTTTGTTTCCTATTACGAAATTACAGGACGATAGCTTTGCTCCAAGTGGAATACGGAACTCCGAACATGAAGTAGATGATATCACCGTGTTTTGCGTGACAATCTACATGGCCGGACATCGAACCTGTCTCTTTATGGAATTCATGGGAGGCCAGTATTTTTGTATTTTCAGTAACACCTGATAATATGGTGCCAGCAATTGCAGTGCATGTGCGCATCATGTCATCTTTTACTCCGGTAACATCACCACCTAAAATGAATATTCTGCCATTGGAATATTTCATTACAGACGCTGATGAATAGTCATCACTTGTATATCCAAGAACGAGTGAGTCTGCACAATTCTTCTTCAAGCCGTATGTGCAATCCTTGAATGAATAGTACATTTTCATCGAAAATTCAGATGCATACTTTACAGTCTGACTTGATTTTTCATCGGATACCAGGCCGGTCAATAAACCATACTTTGTATCAATGATATCATCATGTGTTGACATTTTGCTGCCTATGTTAGGTCCTGCCCAGTATATTGAGCCTCCTTTATTCAGCCAATCTTTCAGAAGTTCAGGGCCGTTCTCAGTGTATACAGTATCTGGAAGTGTGCCTGATGCGAATATGATCATAGAATCAATGGCTACAGATGTAGTTAGAACATCTTTCAATTCTTTCGAATTAACATATTTGACATTAAGGTAGTTACGTTTTTCGAACACATCTTTCAAGGTCTTCATGAATGTTTTTTGAGTAGATGCAGGATAGAAGCTTTTGTAATCTGCATCGAGATACAGATATGTATTTGATTTGAAATCCAGATCGGACATGACTACGCATGCACAGTAAGTCGATAAAGAGCTGGTCAATGTGTAATCAACACTGCCGTCTTCATTCAGTGAAGCATCCGCATTGTAGTCGTAGTGCACTCCATAGATTAATACACATCCGATAATGAGGAAAATACAGATTGCCGCAGTTATGCCGTAAATTAGCTTATTGTTCATGCAATTTTCCCCATCTATTTTTCTTTAACCAGTAGTATATCATGTATATTAGAGATATATATGCTAGCGGACCCAGTATGCTTTTGATTGCACTGAATACAGGCGATGATATGTATACATAATCGATCATTGAGATTAATGTTTCATTAGTGATGAATGATGTGAATGATGCTAATGAATAGAATGCAGTGGTGTTGAACATAGCTAATTCATGAAGCATTGTGATGGTGCTGAATAAAATGAACGGTTTTATGAAGTTTCTGTCTGCGATTATCAAATATACAACAAGGAATGGTATTATTACTACCAGGTACCAAGGTAACGGTTGCCAGAGAAACATAACGCATGAAGTGAGCATAAGTGCAGTAACGGTAGGTTTCAAACTGTGATCAGTGTTGAATATGTACCGATATGCGATAAACATTTGAATTATTATGGATGCGATTGTTATGAATAACACCCATCTCATCGCGAATCCATCCAAATCATTTGTTGCTATTGCATATATGAAACAGACCAGAGCTGCCAAAAGAAGTATGCCGATCGCAATCAAACAGGTTATGATTACGATGCGATCTCTATTCTTCGGATCCATATTTTTGAATGATAAAATTCTATCTGTTATTTTATCTTTGAAGAAGTGAATGAACAATGTTACAAGAATCAACAGGACAATAAGAATCACCAATAACATCCACGGTGGGAGGACTGTATTCAATGTATCAGTATCGATATTCAATCTTCTTGTAATGAATGACATAGAATCCCAGAACGTCCCAGTTATCATAACAGGAAGATAGATTAGGACGAATCCTGCAACAAATCCCACGATTGAATAAAGAAGTTTATTCACACCGTTTTTGTCATATCCTTCTTTGCTGAACAATATGGCCAGTAACATGAATATGAAGAATATCGGAAAATATTTGGTGAAAACAGAGAATGCGAAAACGAATCCAGCTGTTGTATACTTTCTTTTATAAAGGAATATGAAAGTCAAAACGATAAACATTGCAGAGATGTTGTCAAACATCCCATGTATTGACGAATCGATGATTGTTATCGGACACAGGAACCATAGAGCAGCAGCCATTGCAGCCTTTATTTTGTTGTTGAGGGTATCATCGACTAACTGATAAATCAGTACAGCGACTATGATATCTACGACTATCAATGAAATTTTGAGCATTGTATTGAATTCGATTGTTGTTATGAAATCAAGAAAGAGAGGATCGGTATTCAAATACGGGATGAATGTTGGAATTATTGATGCATAGTGTGTAATGCCGAACAAAGAACTTATGAATGCTAATGAGGACAGGAAATAACCCCATATAGGCGTATATGTGTATCCGGCAGTGTCATACAACGAATTGTTTCCATTGATTATTTCCATGAATGTCGCCCAATACTGGGGATCGGGATTGAATGTGAATGGTATGAGGGCGAATCTTATCGTAAGACCTGTAATTAATACTATGAGGATGGGATGTTTGATTTTGTAGAAATAGCATTTGATGTCAGACATAATTTTATTCATGTTTGATCACCTTCGTTTATTCTTCCCCAATTGTTCTTTTTTAACCAATAATAAATGATGTAGATTATGGTAAGATATGAGAGTGGACCAACAATCATTTTTATTGCAGTCGGGATGATCACAGATGTACCATGGAAGAAATCAAGAAGTCCAACCAGAATATCACTTCCTATAAGATTTGTGTATGATCCAATCGTATACAGCATAGAGATATTGCCTAGAGTTAACTGGTACAACATCATCATCGTTCCAAACAACAAGAATGGTTTAATGAAACTTCTGTCCACAGTTACAACAAATATTGCTAGAATCGGAACTATTACTATTACATACTGTGGTGTGGGTGGCCACAGGAATATAGTGCAAGCAGTGAGCATGAGCGCGGTGATTGCAGGCTTAAGTCCTTCTTTATTACAGTATATGTATCTGTATGCAATAAACAACTGAATGATGACAGATACTAGTGTTATGAACATGATGCCTCTCATTGACAGCCCGCCCATTGAATTGTTAACCTCTAATCCAGTGGACATCATTGAATAGACGGTGAATGATCCCACAAATACGGCAGTCAATATTATCAATACCATAGAGATCTTTATCATGAGTTTGTCTCTTGTTTTTGGGCTCAAATCATTGAATGAAGTGATTTTTTCTTTTATTTTGTTTCTGAAAATGAATATTGTTGCAGCTATGATACACATCACGATTATAACAAGTGCAATCAACAATGGGAATGGAATGATAGAATTCAAAGTTTCAGTTTCTATGTCCAATCTTGTGGTTATGAACCATATGGAATCCCAGAATTTACCTGTGATCAGAATCGGTATATAGTTCAGTATCAGACCGATTATGAATCCGGATGCTGAAATGGATATTTTTTTGAATCCATTATTATCAAATCCTTCTCTTTTCATTATTATTGCTATCAGAATAAATATGAAGAATATTGGGAAATATTTTGTAAGTATTGCGAATGCAAAAACGAAACCGGATGCAAAATATTTTCTGCCATATACAAAGATGAAAGTCAATACAAGGAAAAGTGCGGATATGTTGTCAAACATCCCATGAATAGACGATTCCATAATTGTGATGGGACAGAGGAACCATAATGCAGACCCCGTTGCAGCTTTTATTTTATCGTTCAGAACATCTTGGAGGAGATGATAGATCAGAAATGCAACTATTACGTCGATGATTATTAATGAGATTTTCAGCATAGTATTGAATTCGAAAGTTGTTATGAATTCAGTGGTAGCATCTGAATTTATGTATGGAATGAATGTAGGAACAATCGAAGAATAGTTTGTAACTCCCAAGAATGATCCAAAAAACGATACGATTGATAAGAAGTATCCCCATATCGGAGTATAAGAGTATCCGCATGTGTCATATAGCCCGTTATTGCTGTTTAGAATATCTACTACAACAGTCCAGTAGTATGAATCCATGTTGAATGTCAATGGAAGAAGAATCAATCTTATGATAAGGCCGATGGCTATAACTAAAAGGAATGGATGTCTAATTCCTTTTATGAATGTTATAGTGTCAGATACCACATTATGCATAGATTTGTAACCTCATCCTGAGTCTATTTAGCTATAGTTGTTCTATATTTATATCAGTATTTTTTGATTTTATGTATAGTTTGACCAGTATTTTGATACAACATCACATACTTGTAAATCAGTCAGAATCTAATAACCTTATGTAAATGTGTATGTAATCAGCATAAATAGGATGCTCTGACTACTGTTTTAATGTAATAAATTGGCGGGCCTGAAGGGATTCGAACCCTTGGCCGCTCGATTAAGAGTCGAGCGCTCTACCTAGCTGAGCTACAGGCCCTGTCATCTGCGAGAATAAACTCCTCTCTTATAAAGATTATCGGGTTGTTCAGATATCAATCAATACTTGGGTCATCGTTCTTTAGCCATCTGAAAAATATCCTGATGGTATATGCCAGAATGTAGATCAATGCTACAGCCTTTATCAATGTAACTATGATGAAGAATATGTTCGGATCGCCGTCATAGTTGTATGTAACCGTATCAAGCAGACAGATGATACCGAATATTGTGATAAGGACGGACAGTTTCTCCGTGTCCTGTCCGATCATTTTGAACGCGAACAGCCAAACGGCCAGAAGCATGAATATCCACACATTGTATTGTGTCGAGTACACTTTATTGAATGCAAGGAACAGCAGATAGCACAATATTCCGAAAAGAACTATGAATGTGAATTTTTTATTCTCTGTGAATTTCTTCTTCCATACCAAAGATAGGGAATAGAAGAAGAATGTCACCAATATAATGAACAGGATCGGCAACAGTATAGACGCTATGAAATCAGGCACTGTCCCCACAATATCTATGGATCCGCTCTCCTGGCTGTTCACATAATGCATGGCATCGGGGAATATCAGCTGCAGCAGCATCAGCGGACCTGCGATCAATGCTTCTATCTGTATGCCTCTGTTCGTGTGTTGTATCAGATAATCGAATGCATGATCCGGTGTTATGATTAATATCGGAAGTTCTATGATGAAGCATATCAGAAGAGTCCATGCGATGCAGAAGAAGAACTGAGTCCATTTCCTGTCCATGATCAAAGGTATCAGGAATGCAGGCACGAACAATGCAGGGATCATCTTCAGCATTATACCCAATGCCAACAAAGTGAATGTCGCCAGATATCTTTTCTTTAAAATGAAGTAGAATGCTGCAACAAGAAATGCCAATGCCAATGCATCATTCCTCGTGGTACTGAATGCAGGAAGACACAATAGTAACAGAAAGAATGCGAAATATACGAAGCGTTTCTCATCCTTCAGTTCTTCACATATCTTTAATGAGAAATATGCTGATATCAGGATGAAGATGCAAGACATAATCGTGAATACGATGCTGTATCCTGTGTATGATGTTGAAAATAATGCCGGTATCACGCACATCGCAATGAACAGAGGGGGATATGCACCGTCAGCAGTCTCTTCATACGGTATCTTTCCGTTAAGGACGTCCACACCGGTGTGCCAATAGTGTTCGACATCTCCCCATTGACCTACAATGATCAACGCGATGTTGATCACCAGCATCGCGGCTATCAGTATGATGAAGAACTGTCTGTCGTTGTGGGATATTTTATCGGTCACTTTCTGAACGATATTCCAGTGTTTCCAATCAAAATTTTCGTTCTCCATCACAATCACAATGTTCAGAAGAGATCTGCTTCGATCATCAGGCATAATGCATGATAGATCGGAAGGTGAAGTTCCTGTATCTTGAACGTCTCATCCTCAGGTGCACATATGCAGATATCTGCCAGATCTTTGGATTTACCGCCTGTTCTCCCTGTCAATGCAATGGACGTCATCCCCTTTGCTTTCGCTACCATCAATGCTTTGAGAATATTGTCCGAATTGCCTGATGTTGTTATTCCAAGGAATACGTCCCCTTCCTTTCCGATTGAATTAAGTAACTGAGCGAAGGCTGACTTAGGGTCCGTGTCATTGGCGAATGCCGTGTTCGCAGCCGTAAGATGTGTCAGCGGGATGGCTGGGAGACCCCCTTCAAGATTGGAAGCAAGTTCCTTTCCTTTCTCGCCGTACAAATCCACTAATTTCTTTTCCAGTTTTTCATCCACAGGACGTTTGAAAAAGAACGATTTTGTGAGTTCCCCTGTTATGTGATCACTATCGGCAGCGCTTCCTCCGTTCCCTGCGATCAGCAATTTGCCGCCGTTTCTGAAACATTTGATCAATACTTCATGAGCTTCATCGATGGATGGTTCGCATACTCTGAGCTGCGGGTATCTCTGCAACAATTCTGTTTTGAATTGTTCTGCATTCATCGTTTTATTCTGTCTCATAGGGACCCACATTATTGTATGTGCCACATTCGTTATAATCGTTGGGGCAACGCTTTAACATACATATGACAATGCCAGTTCATGAAGGTCGCTCCCGATTGTGTTCCGTGTCTGTTGAAGAGGGTCGTTTTTCAGGCAAAACTTCTGAACAATGGATGCGAAGCTAAAGCAGTCGAAGCTGCATTGAAAGTGTATGCTGAGAATTACGATTCGAACAGGAATTCTGCGGAATTGGCCACAGAAGTCCATAAAGCAGCCTATGATGCAATGGGTGCGGATCCATATTATCAACTGAAACTGGATGCAGACAGGATTGCAGGCGAATTCCTGGATCAGGTGACCGAATACGTTGAAACATCAGATGACAGACTGGCGGCAGCGATAAGAGTGGCCGTCATCGGCAATATTATGGATTTCGGAGTCGGTCTCGCGATAGAGTCGCCGGAGCAGTTCCGTGAAAGATTCCAACAATTGCTGGATCAGGGAATAGGTTCTGATGACACGGAAAAATTGAGATCGATGCTGAAGAGATCCAAATCGATATTGTATTTTTTTGATAACTGCGGTGAATCGCAATTCGACAAACTTCTGATAAGAGAGATACAGAGGATGGGCGTACGTGTTGTAGGTGTTGTAAGGGGAGAGAGGATATTGAATGACGTTACAATGGAGGATGCTCAACGTGTAGGTCTTGATAAGATACTGGACAGAGTGATAACGACCAATATCTTCGCTATCGGCGTCAATCTTTCCAAGGTCGGAGGGGATCTGAAAGATGAACTGTCAGGATCCGACTTCATCATCGCAAAAGGGATGGCAAATTATGAATCACTTTCAGATCAGAATGCCGGTGTACCCAAAGTATTCATTCTGAGAACGAAATGTGAGCCTGTGGCAAAATCATTAGGTGTTCCGACAGACATAAACGTCGTAAGATGTGTAATGGAGTGATCACATGGGCAAAGTACGTCAAGCGGTGATAATGGTCGGAGGAAAAGGAACAAGACTCAGACCATTGACTGATAATTGTCCTAAACCTGTGTTACCCGTATTGGATAAGCCATGTTTAGAATATTTCATCGATTCCATAGTCAAAGCAGGAATAGAGGAAGTCATACTGGCATGCGGATACAAATCAGAACACGTTCCCGCTGCTCTCGGCGACGGATCTGATAAGGGAATAAAGATCAGATATTCCTATGAGGACAGACCGATGGGCACAGGCGGTGCGATAAAGTTGCTGGAGGGTCAATTGGATGACGTATTCCTTGCGGTGAACGGGGACGTATTCATCGATATCGATGTTCAGAAAGAGATCGACGATCATTTCTCCCATGATGCATCGATAACAGTTTCAATGACGACGGTGGACAATCCCACTGAATACGGCATCATGGGTCTGGATGAGACCGGCAGGATAACAAGATTCAAAGACAAACCGAAACCGGAAGAGGTATTTTCAAATTACATAAACACAGGAGTCTATGTTGTCAGAAAGGATGTTCTGAAATACATTCCGAAGGACACGATGTATGATATGTCGAAGGAACTGTTCCCGTTGCTTGTTGAGAAGGGATACAGACTTCAGGGCCATCCGATACAAGGACATTGGAGGGATGTCGGAAGACCGTCCGATTATTTCGAAGCGAATCTGGAGACAGCTTACAGGTCGAAGGATTCTGATATGACAGGTGTAAGAGATTCCACATTGTCAGGGACCACATATGTAGGCAGAGATACTGTCATCGATAATTGTGAAATCAATGATTCAGTATTTCATAAGGGATGTTCGGTAAGCAGATCAATGATCGATACATCATTAATCCTTTCAGGTACGAAGATAGATTCAGCTGACATTTACAATTCGATCCTGGGAAAAGGATGCATCATAGGAAACAATGTTAGATTGTACAACACAGTCCTGGGAGATGGTGTGATAATACCGGATGATACTGAGATTGAAGGACTTATCGATAATTTGAAATTCAAGAGGAAATGCGTTTTCCTAGATCGTGATGATACGATAAATGACGACATCGGTCATTGTGCAAGACCTGAGGACATCAAATTGTTCCCGGGAGTATCCAAAGCATTGAAAAGACTCAATGAGAATGGATATCTCACGATAATGATCACGAATCAATCAGTTATCGGAAGAGGCATTATTGATGAGAAAGGATTGGAAGCAATACATGACAAGATGAAAGACGATCTTCTGAAGACCGGCGGAGGTGTGATCGATGACATATTCTTCTGTCCGCATCACCCTGATGACGGTTGTGAATGCCGTAAACCGAAACCGCTGATGGGCATCAGAGCGATAGAGAAGTACAATATTGATGTGAAACATTCGTATATGATCGGAGATGCCGACAAGGATATGGAGTTCGGAAATAACATCGGTGTTACATCCGTTAAGGTTACCGACGGATATGATTTTGTCAAAGCAGTCGATGATATTCTCAACGGAAAGGTCTGAATACGCAACCGTTAAAAGCAACCACAATCTAATGAGGCGCAGAAGCACAGGATGTGCTGCCGATTATCGGTGATAAAATGGATAAGACAGACAAGATATGGCTCGATGGAAAGATGGTGAAGTGGGCAGATGCAAAGGTCCACGTTCTTTCACATGCGCTCAACTACGGTACCGGAGTTTTCGAAGGTATCCGTGTATATCAGACTCCAAAGGGCCCAGCAGTCTTCAGACTCAAGGACCACACCAAGAGACTCATTGACGGATGCAAATTCATGGGTATCGACCTTGAATTTGGCGGAAAGAAGTATGATTATGATATGATCTTTGAAGCAATTAAACAGGTCGTCAGAGAGAATGACAACGTTGACTACGTAAAACCATGTATCTTCCTTTCAGGAGAAGAGGTCGGTCTTAATCCGGTCGGCGTTCCTGCATCAATGGCAGTTACAGCCATCCATATGGGAGAGTATCTCGGAAAGGGTGCTGATAAGGGAGCTAAGATCATAGTTTCATCATGGCAGAGACCTAACAACCTCTGTGCACCTGCAGGTGCCAAGGTGAACGGCGTCTATGCGACATCATGTCTTGCAAAGAGAGAAGCGATCACAAGAGGTGCAAGTGAAGCGGTCATGCTCAACGCCAACGGGTATGTCGGTGAATGCACGGGAGAGAACATCTTCATCTACAGGCATGGAAAGATCCAGACACCTAAACCGTCCAACAGTATCCTTCAGGGAATCACAAGGAATTCGCTCATAGAGGTCGCCAGAGATCTCGGATACATAGTGGAGGAGACTGATTTCTGCAGAACTGAACTTGTTTCAGCCGATGAGGTATGGATGACGGGGACAGCTGCTGAAGTTGCGCCGGTCACATATGTCGATGAGAGACCGATCGGTGATGGTACGATCGGGCCGGTTGCGAAAGAACTCCGTTCAAAGTTCGCAGATATCGTCCGCGGAAAGAACAAGAAATACGACGCGTGGCTCGACTACGTTGAATAAACATGAATGGGGCAATCCCCATTCCTTTTGTGTGCCCAGCATACACACCTGGGATTCTCCCTTCGGGAGGTCCCAGTTCAAATCTTTTTGAAACTTCTTGGAGATGAAAGTTCTTTATGAGCCTGGCAGAGGGAATCATGAATCGGAGGCAAGGGTGTCCGCCGTGA